>NZ_JBHMQU010000081.1:0-23936 GCF_042435015.1 Paracoccus panacisoli
CAACGACCGAGGCAACCGAAGCAGGGACCTCAAGCAAGGAAACGCGGTTCGAGGAGGCGGAGTAGGACACCGAGAGCGAATCGGGCGTGTCATGAGGCGGTTCGGAGAGAATCAGGCTGTCCATGACGTCGCCGCTGATCCCGGTAACGCCGATTTCCAGATCGTGCACGCCGTTGCCGTCGAGATCCGCAAGAAAGGTTGTCATGCCGCTTTCGTGGCGCACGATCAACTCGCCCGCCGCGCCCGAGAAACTGTCAGCCCCGGTCAGTCGCAGCGTGAAGGCGGAGAGGTCAATCCGGTCGTCCGCGTCAAGCCCGAGGATCAGCCCGCCCTGGACAACGTTGCTTCCCTGAACGCCCTTGACCGTCGCGATAGGCTCGAACGCGAATACATCCGCGCCCGTCCCCCCGAACATCAGGTCCAGACCGCCGCCCGACACGAGCGTGTCGTTGCCGTCTCCACCCAGCAGAGCGTCGTTTCCGGTGGTGCCCTGAACCAGATCTGCACCTGTGTCGCCCGAGACAACGTGGCTTACACCCTTACCTGACATCAGATCGGCCCACTGAATGCCGTGGACGGCCCAGTCGATCGTGTCGTGGTTGGTGTCTGCCATCTGCGAATCTCCTGTTTGGGGTGTTTCTCGCCTATGGCGGTTAAAATTTGGTAACGAAAGCTTGACCTGCGCGGCCGGCGATTAGCCGCCGACGAGAGCCAGGCCGAAACCGGGGGGCGTTGCAGTGGTCAAAAACGCAACTCCAGCTAGAGTAAGCGATAGTCACCCTGCTGAAATCGCAGGAGAGTGCCATGACTGATCTGTACCTCGCTCACCCGGCCGGGCTGGAAAGCCCTGCCGTCCGGCTGGCCCAGTTGACGCCGAATGACGCAGCGGACCTGACCCTTACGACCCGGGCCATCGCTGTGGGCAGTGAGGGCTTCATCCAGGTGACGACTGTAATGGGAGATACGGGGCGCGTATTCGTGGTGCCCGGCGCGCCGTTCCCGGTCCGCGCGACGCGAATCTGGGCCACCGGCACGACAGCGACCGATATCGTCGGGCTCGCATGATGATCAACTTTGGCATGGGCGTCATGTCGTCCAAGCGCCTCCGCCGGCCCGTCAGGGCCGAGCGTGAGGTCTGTCTGGTCACCGCCGCCGAGGGGGTGGTCGCCTCCGCGCGAGGCCGCAGCACGCTTCAGATCGAGGTATCGCCTCCGCACGCCCATGCCGGGCTGTACGAGGTCGGATCGGAACTCCTGGCGAGTGGTCCGATCTGTCTCGTACCGCCCCAGGTGGTGGCAGGCGAAGCGGCGAAAGGTTCGCTGGACGTGAAGGGGGGGCTCTGGGCCTGCGATGTGAATGAGGGCAGTGCTGCGTTCGCGCTCGTCTGGCTGGCGGACGGTGTGCGGCTGGGCGGGGAGAGTGGCCCGACCCTGCAGCTGTCCGGGGCCTTAGGCGGCCGTCAGGTCCAGCATGCCGAGACGATTCGGCAGGGGTCGGTCGAGGCGTCGAGCCTTTCGGCCGCCTTTGCGGTGCCGGTGCCCGAGCCCGAGCCCCAGCCGGAGCCGACGCCGACCCCCGAGCCGCAGCCCGAGCTGCCCCCTCCGCCGCAGCCCAACCCCGACCCCGAGCCGACGCCTCAGCCTGAACCGGAGCCCGCCCCGGAGCCGCTGATGCTTTCCCTCGAAGGCGGGCGCCGTCACCGGCTTCCGATCGTGCCGGCAGGCGACATCGGGGTGCCGGTCGTCCCGCAGGGCGACGGCACGGCCGTTTTCGACCTTTCCGGCGTGCGCGACGCCGGTCATCTCTCGTTCCTGTCCACGTCGCGGCAGCAGGTCGAGATCAGCCATGCGCCGCTATCCTCCCCCTTCGGGTGGGCCGATGCGCTGCATTACTACCTCCCCACCGATGCCGACGGATGGATGCAGCCCGAGCCGGGCCGCACTCACCGCAGGTTCTACGTCACGGCCGGCGAGCATGGTTACACGCGGGCACGCATCGCGGCCGAGGCCAACCTGCCCGAAGCGTCCATCACAAACGCCTGGATCGCCGCGTCGGACTATGGCCGCACCGATGACAAGCCGCTCGAGTTCGCGCTCGGGTCAGCGGTGTTCCTGTCTCTCGTGGGCGAGGGAAAGCCCGAGGCCTCGCACTGGTTCCTGCTCGAGCGGGGCTACAGCTATCCGGGCAGCCTGCCCCACACCACCTACATGCGGGGCGAGTCGTTCATCCATCCGCTGGTGTTCGCCGCATGGGGGCAGGGGGCACGGCCGAAGATCAGCGTGAACAACGGATCGAACAGGCCGGGTCGCTTCGTCTTCCGCAGCGGCTTCGACCTGCAGGGCAGCGGCGGCGGCAACCTGTCGAGCGTGATCCATGAGGACTGCCATATGCTTGGCAGGCCCCATGAACTCGGGATCAACGCGGTGGTGCGGACGGACGGGCAGACCTATCATCGCTGCCGGATCATCGACGTCCACCGTGAGCGCCCCGTGAAGGATGCGCTCGACTGGAAGGCGACCAGCAACAACCGTTTTGGCGGCACCTATGCCGCTGGCGCCAATGGCCTGCTGTTCAACGAGACGGTGTGGGACATGACGGGTTGGGACCCGACCTATGATCGCACGGGCCATCGGTGGAACGGCGGCGAGTTCGGCCAGCCGCCGTCCTACTACAGCCACAACATCTACCTCGCGGCCTCGAACAAGGACGTGATGTTCCGCCGCTGCTGGTCGTCTGAAGCGGCATCACACGGATACCAGGTCCGCAGCGGGGGCTACTACATCGACAACTTCTCGGTCGAGAATCCGATCGGGATGCAGCGGGGGTCCGGCCAGGACGGCAGCACCGACGTGCGGCGGAACCTGCATCTGTCGCTCGTCATGGGCAACGTGATCGAGGGATCGCCCAACCGCCAGGTTCTGGCGTTCCGCGGCGGCTACGCCTGGGGAACGGACTTCTACCCCTATGGCTGCTCGCTCGTGGCGAACGTCCTCGCCCACTACACCGACCCGTTCGACCCCGCGGATCAGGCCGTCAAGGCGGGGACCAAGTCCTATGACCGGCTCTTCGGTGTCGTCCCCGGCGTTGGCCCCGACATCAGCAACGAGATCGTGACCTACCGCTACGGCGCCCCGTTCAACGCCCCCGCCGACGCCGCTTTGGCCGACGAGACGACGGTCGGGCAGTGGTTCGGCAAGTTCCACGGCGCTGACGGCACGCGCGTCGGGGCCAGGATGGTGGTGCGCGAGAACGGCATCCACCCCTATGCGCGGGATCTGCGGGACTGGTATCTCAGCCGCTTCGGTTTTGCGATCCCCGCGAGGCGGACGGCCGCCGAGACCCTGACCTTTTCGCCCGACAGCCGGGGCGACGGGTTCCAGTGGTTCAACCGGATGAACTGGGGCGCGAACGTCGATCTGCCGCAGGACGGCGACAGCGTCGATCTGAACGGCAACGTGGTGCGGTTCAGCGTCGAAACCGTGGAGGTGGCGAACCTCAACCTGCGGGGCGGGGAGCTTGACGTGGTGTCCGGCCGTCTTCGCGCCGCGCACCTCGAGGGCGCGGGTCTGTTGCGTGTCCGGCATTGCGGGCAGATGATCATGGGCGGCGACACCGCGGCGCATGATGCCATCGTCCGGGGTGGCCGGCTGGCGATCTCGGGGCCGCACGTGGCGCGCTCGATTGCGGTCAGCGGTCGGAGCGAGCTGCTGTTCGGACCGAACTGCACGATCCCCGAGGGCGAGACCCTGACCGTGACCGGGGCGCTGCCTTTCGTCGGTTGGGACGGGACCGGCAGTGCGCGGCTGAGGCTCGACGGGACGCTTCACCTTGCGAGCCAGATCGAGGCGGTTGCCCTCAACCTCTGGTACGACGTGCGCGACGGGGTCGCCGCGACCTTCGCCGATGGCGCCACAGCCACGGTGATCGACTATCAGCGGCTCAAGGATACGACGCATATCCTTACGCTGGCCGGGGCCAGCCGCCTGCCCGTGGCGGGCGAGACGGTGACGCTGCACCCGGAGTCCGACTTTGACTTCGGCGTGGGCTACCGCACGACCGAGAAGGTGCTCGGTGCGGTCAGGGCGACGATGCCGACGATCCGGCGCTATCGGAGCGGGCTCTACGGTGCGGCCGAGCCGTCCGTGCAGCCGGTGGTGGAGCTGTCGGGGCCGCTGCACCTCGACCTGATGGGGATGGGCGCGGGCGAGACGACGCTGATCGACGCGCCGATCCGCGGGGGCTTTGCCGGACTGACCGTTGCCAACCTCGATCCGGCTCTGGACGCAACCGTGACCGTCACTGCAGCCGGAGTCAGACTGAGGTTGGCTGCCGGGACTGGTCAGGCGGCGCTCGCATAAACCAGCTTTGCAAACGACGACTTGACGCCGTGCCCTGCAAGGGGCGCGGCGCCTTTCCATATTGACCGAACCCGCGTGGACGCCGCCGTGCCGCGCGAAGTTTCGCTCAAATCCCGGGCAGCAAGTGCTTGTGATCCTGCGGCGGATGCATAACAGGATGGAGCTGCTTGAGACCGCCGGGGCAACATGAAGCCGGACACTGCCGTGATCGACTGGTCGGCCCGAGGGGGCATGACGAACCGCGTTGCGGTCAATGTGCCGTCGCGGGCCGAATTGCTGGACGACCTGGAAACCCGGCTCGCCCAAGGCCGGGGGTTTACGGTGGCCACGCTGAACCTCGATCACTTGGTCAAACTCGAGCGCGATGCCGCGTTCCGCGATGCCTATCTGGCGCAGAGCCATGTTACCGCGGACGGCAACCCCGTGGTCTGGCTGTCAGGGCTGGCCGGTCGCCGGATCGAACTGGTGACCGGCTCGGACCTGGTGCTGCCGGTTGTGCAGGCGGCAGCGCGACGCGGTGTTCCGGTGGCGCTGCTCGGCGCCACGCCGGCTGTGCTGGATGCGGCGGCGCAGGCGCTGTGTGAGGCGGTGCCGGGCCTTTCGGTCGTCGCCCGCATCGCCCCGCCGATGGGGTTCGACCCGCTCGGGCCGGGGGTTAAGCCGGTGATCGCAGAGCTCAAGGCCTCTGGCGCGCGACTGTGCCTGATCGCGCTCGGCGCACCGAAACAGGAGATTCTTGCCGCCCGCGCCACCGCGGCGTTGCCCCATGTGGGGTTCCTATCGATCGGCGCGGGGCTCGATTTCCTGGCCGGCACCCAGACCCGGGCGCCGCGCTGGGTGCGTCGGATTGCAGCTGAGTGGGTGTGGCGGCTGGCTCAGAACCCGCGTCGGCTTGCACGCCGCTATGCCGACTGTCTGGTCGTGCTGCCCCGCCACGCAGGAAACGCGCTCCGGACGCGCAGGGGCTGAGCGACCCATGCGGCGGCCCACTCACCAACCCGGCGATGTCGCAGGAGCAGGCGCGTGATCGGCTATCTCGTGATGGCCGCCTGGCCCATCATCGTGTTCTGGATGTTCGCGCGATTCAATCCGGCGACGGCGCTCGGGTGGGCGATCATCGGCGGGTATCTGCTCTTGCCCGAAAACATCTCGATCAACCTGCCGGCCGTCCCGCCGATCGACAAGGCTACCGTTTCGGCGGTGGCGGCGCTGGTCGCCGCGGCGGTCATGGTCCGCCCGGCCCTCGTGCGGGGGCGCGGGCAGGGGGGGCAGGAGACAACCGTGCTGACGGGACTGCTTCCCCGGAACCGCGCCGTGCTGCTGCTGATCGTGCTGCTGTTTCTCGGAGTCGCCGGGACGGTCGCCACGAACGGCGATACGCTGCGCTTCGTCGCCAGGCAGCTGCCGGGGCTGAGGCTCTATGACGCGGGCTCGCTGACGCTTGGTGCAGTCACGGCCCTTCTGCCGTTCATCATGGCCCGGAAATACATGGCGGCTCCCGAGGCGCAGACCCGGCTGCTGATCGTGCTGGCGATCGCGGGACTGCTCTATTCTCTGCCCGCGCTCTACGAGGTGCGGATGTCGCCGCAGCTCAGCCGGATGATCTACGGTTATTTCCCGCACGACTGGCGCCAGCATATCCGGGCGGGCGGTTATCGCCCGGTGGTGTTCCTGCCGCACGGGCTGTGGCTGGCGATCTTCTTCTCGTGCAGCTTCCTGTCGGCGCTGGCGCTGTGGCGGATGACCAGCGGGCGGATGGCGGTCCGATGGCTCGGTGCGTCGCTGTGGCTGCTGGTGACGCTGGTGGTGGCGAAGGGGCTGGGGGCGCTGGCCATCGGGTTGATGCTCGGGGCGGCGACGCTGTTCCTGCCGCTGCGGCTGCGGGTGCTGGGCGCGGCCGTGCTGGCGGGGGCAGTCCTCGTCTATCCGATGCTGCGCGGCGCGGATCTGGTGCCGACAGAGCAGATCATCGCGCTGGCCAACGACATCGATACGGCCCGTGCGGAGTCACTGACCTTCCGGATCGTCAACGAGGACATCCTGCTCGCCAAGGCCAACGAGCGTCCGCTCTTCGGCTGGGGCAGCTGGGGGCGCAACAGGGTATTCGACGAAGAGGGATCCGACATCAGCGTGACGGACGGTTATTGGGTCATGGCGATCGGCACGAAGGGGTGGGTCGGCTACCTGGCCGAGACGGGGTTGCTGACCCTGCCGCTGATCCTGATGGCATTCCGCTGGCGCAGACTCGGGCTGACCCCGGCGACGGCGGGAATCGCAGTGGCACTGACGGCGAACCTGATCGACCTGATCCCCAACGCCACCCTGACCCCGGTGACCTGGCTGATGGCGGGTGCGCTGGCGGGGCGGCTCGAACTGGGACGGCCTATCCCGCCGGCAGCCCCGGAGCCCAAAGGCGACGGGGGCGAGGGGGCGGCGTTGCCCGTATCCAAAAATCCCTATACCCGCGTGCCACATCGCCACCCGACCCGCTCGACGCGCGGGTCCACGCGCCGAGTGCTGTCATGAGTGCCCCGAATCCCGGCCAGTCGATCCCTGTCCCTCTGAAGGCCGGCCCCTCGATCACCGTCACCATCATCAACTACCGGACGGCCGCGATGACGATCGACTGCCTGCGCTCGGTGGTGGACGACATGGACCGCGCCGCCGTTGCGGGGCAGGTAATCGTGGTGGACAACCGCTCGGACGACGGTTCGGCCGAGGCGATCGAGGCCTGGATTGCCGGCGAGGCGCGCGCGGTGCCCATACGACTGATCCGCTCTGCCACGAACTCCGGCTATTCGGGGGGGCACAATCAGGGCATGGCCGCGGCGCCGGCCGACCACTACCTGATCCTGAACTCGGACGCCCTGTTGCGGCCGGGGTTCTTCGCCGCGATGCTGAAGGCGGTGGCTTCAGACCCCGGTGGGCGCACAGGTCTGATCGTGCCGCGGCTCGAGGGGGAGGACGGGGTGGCGCAGGTCAACTGCTTCCGCTTCGCCGGGCCGGGCAGCGAGTTCATCCGAGGCGCCAACACCGGTCCCGTCACGCGACTGCTCAGCGGGCGGGTCGTGGCGCTCGACGTCGCGCCTCCGGATTCGCAGATCGAGTGGGCGAGTTTCGCCTGCATCCTGCTTGACGCGCGGATGGTGGCCGAGATCGGCCCGATGGACGAAGGGTACTTCCTCTATTTCGAGGATGCCGAGTACTGCCTGCGGGCCCGTCGCGCGGGCTGGCGCATCCGCCGAGCCCCGGACGCTGTGGCGGTGCATCTGCGGGGCGGCTCTGGTCCGGTCAAGGCGCTGGCCAAGGCCCGCAAGCGGGCGCCGGAATATTACTACCGCTCGCGCTCGCGCTTTCTGGCGCAGGCGCATGGCAGGGCGGGGCTGTGGGCGGCAAACCTCGCCTGGCACGCAGGCCGTGCCGTGGCACAGCTGCGCCGCCTGACCGGACGGCGGCCGCACCCGGTGGCCGAACACGAGGCCAGCGATCTTTGGATTGGCGCCCTCAACCCGACCACGCCCCACCCGGCTGAGGGATGAGCATGGCCGACCTGCCCGACTTCCTCATCATCGGCGCGATGAAATGCGGCACCACGACGTTGCAGGCGCAGCTGGCCCGGCAACCGGGTGTGTTCATGACGACGCCGAAAGAGCCGAACTTCTTTTCGGACGACGCCGTGTTCGCGCGTGGGCTCGACTGGTACCGGGGGCTGTTCGCCGGTGCGGCGCCCGGCGATCTCAAGGGCGAGGCGTCCACGCATTACACCAAGCGACCAACCCACCCTCAGACGCTTGCGCGATTGCGGCCGGTGCTGCCGGCGCCGCGGATCGTCTACATGATCCGCAATCCGCTGCAGCGGGCGGTCTCGCATTACATCCATGAGTGGAGCGAGGGGCGCATGGGCCCCGACCCGATCGCTGAGTTCGCGCGCCACCCTGAGATGGTCGATTACGGGCGCTACGGCTGGCAGATCATCCCGTGGATCGAGGCCTATGGACCCGACGCGGTGCTGCTGACCAGCCTCGAGCAACTGAACGCCGCGCCCCAGGACGAGCTCGCGCGCATCGCCCGCCATATCGGACTGTCGCAGCCGGTGGTGTGGGAGGAGGAACTCGGGGCGCAGAACGTTTCGGCCGAGAGGGTGAGGCGCCTCCCGCTCGAGGGGCTGCTGGTCAACAACCCGGTTGCGACCGCGCTGCGCCGGGCGCTTGTGCCCAAGCGGGTCCGCACGGCCATCCGCGATGCCCGCCGCATCAAGACGCGGCCCGAGTTGCCGGTGACCCTCAAGCGCAACCTCGAGGCGCAATTCCTGGCCGACCGCGCAACGCTCGCCAGCGCCATTCCCGGGCATCCGGCATTGCGGCTCTGCTATCCCTTCGCGGATGACTGAGCCGCGGACCGCCCCGGCACGCCGGATCGACGCGGTCGTGATCGGCCGCAACGAGGGCGAGCGGCTGGTGCGTTGCCTTGATAGCCTCACGGCGGCTGGGCTGCGGCGGGTGGTCTATGTGGACAGCGGCTCGACCGACGGTAGCGTGGCCGCGGCCGAGGCGCGCGGCGCGCAGGTGGTACTGCTTGACACCGCGCAGCCCTTCACCGCCGCGCGCGCCCGCAACGCCGGCGCTGCGGCGCTCCCTGCGGGTGGGGACTACATTCAGTTCGTCGACGGCGACTGCGTTCTTGATCCGGGCTGGATCCCGGTAGCGTCTGCCTTCCTGGAAGCTCACCCCGACGTCGCCGTGGCCTGCGGACGCCGGCGCGAGATCGCGCCCGAAGCGTCGGTCTACAACCGGCTCATCGACCGCGAGTGGGACACGCCGGTGGGCGAGGCGCGGGCTTGCGGCGGCGACGCGCTGGTAAGACGCGCGGCGTTTGAGGCGGTGGGCGGCTTCGATCCCACGCTGATCGCGGGTGAAGAGCCTGAGATGAGCGTGCGTCTGCGAGCGGCGGGCTGGAGGGTCTGGCGGCTCGACGCCGAGATGACCCGACACGACGCAGCCATCCACCGCTTCGGCCAATGGTGGCGGCGGGCCCGCCGGGCCGGGCACGCCTATGCCGAGGGCGCGGCAATGCACGGCCATCGCCCCGAACGGCACAACGTCGCCCAGACGCGGCGGGCCTTGGGGTGGGGGCTCGGCATTCCGTGCGCGGCTGTACTGGGCGGGCTGCTGATCCACCCGGCGCTGCTGGTGCTGGTCCTGGCCTGGCCCGCGCAGATGTTGCGGCTGTGGCGCAGGTCGGGGGACGCGGCGCAGGCGGTATTCCTGACCATCGGCAAGCTTCCCGAGGCGCTGGGCGTGCTCGAGTACCACGGCAAGCGCCTGACCGGGCGGCGTGCCCGACTGATCGAGTACAAGTAGCTCAACTGCCGCTGAAGACGTTGTGCGCCGTCCAGATGCCGGTGACCGAGGGGGCCGTGGCGTGCGAGGCGATGACGAAGTCGCGCAGCACGTCCCAGTTGGCCCAGATCGCCAGCGCGGCCGTGCCGATGAACGCCACCGTCAGCATTGCATCGCGCCGCAGGTCGGTGCCGTCGTGGCGCGAAAGATAATACTGCTGCAGCGGATAGATCGTCGCGACCGTCGCCCCCCGCGCGAGCAGGATGCCGAACATGCCTGCATACCAGAAACCGACGAAGAAATAGACGAAGGTGAGCACGGCCTGAAGCAGGACCAGCACCGAGAAATCCCGCGAGTTGCCCTCGGCCAGCAGCAGTTGAGAGTTGCCCTTGGTGAGCGCACCGGGAAAGGCCATCAGCGCGAGAATGATCATCATCGGGCCTGCCGCCGCATAGCGGGGGTCGTACATCCACCCGATCAGCCAGTCGCCGGTCAGCGCCAGAGCGCCGTAGAGGGCGATCAGCGTCCCGGCAAGCAGCAGCCGGGCCCGCCCGATCCGTTCCCGGTTGGCGGCGCTGTCGGCAGGGCGGATCTCGCGGTAGAGGGGAAATAGGATGCGCGAGGCGAGCATGTCACCCAGCATTCCCGGGAAGCCGGCCATGAAGAAGGCGATGTTGTAGACGCCCAGGTCGGCAAAGCCGACCAGACGGCTCATCACCATCTTGTCGCCGTGGTTGACGATGAACCCCGCCAGCGTACTGACGAAGATGTACTTGCCGAAGTGCATGAGATCGTGGGCGGCCAACGGGTCCCAGCGCAGCCTGTTCGGCGTGCCGGGCATGAACATGTGGCCAGCGAGCGTCCCGAGTACCCCGGTTACGAGGCCGCCGACGACGAGCGCCCAGACCGACGGCCAGATCCAGGCGAGGACGACCATCACCAGGACCCCGATCGCCTGGACAGAAACTCCGATCACCGACTGCAGACCAAGCCTGATCTGGCGGCTGGCGACGAGGGTCTTGGTTGTCTGGAAACCGGCGATCACCGCAGACAGCCCTACGACCGGCAGCAACCAGAGCAGCATCGGCTCGTCGTAGAACTGGGCCGCCGGCCAGGCCAGCGCGCAGGACCCGAGCCACAACAGTACGCCCCGCCCGATCTGGATGGTCCAGGCGGTGTTGAGAAAATCGGGGTCCTCGCCGCGCCGGTTCTGGATGATCGATGGCCCGATCCCGATGTCCGAGAACATCGCGAGCCCGGTCATGAACGTCTGGACCAGCGCCATGAGGCCGAAGGCCTCGGGGAACAGCAGGCGGGTGAGGATCAGGTTCGACGCGAGGCGGATGAACTGCTGCGCGACGGTGGTCCCGAGGCTGATGACGATGCCGCGCATGGCGCGGCCACGCAGCCCCTCACCCTGAAAATGTCGTCTCAACCGCACAATGCCCGTCCGATGGTATCCGGCCGCCCATATCGCATCCGGTTGGCATGGGCACGGTGGTTTTTAGGCCATGCGGCGTAACGTCCGCGTGTCGACGGGTCGGGTCAGCGTGCACGGCGCAGCGCGTCCGTGCGCGTCCGTCACCTCACGACCTGAAGTGCAGGCGATCAGGTTCTGACGCGATTAAGCCTTGGCAGGCGCGGTTCGCGCCGCTGTAGGAGCGGGGGCTGGGGCGTCCTCTTCCGGGTCCGGGCGCAGCATCAGTACAGCGAGCGCGAGCAGAAGTCCCAGCCAGCCGCCGCCGACATAGCTAAGGCCGATGGTCAAGGCCGACGCAGACTGGCTCCAGGCGACGATTGCCCCCATCATCGAGCCGGTCACGATCGTGGTCAGGACGAGGATCATCAGAGCGCTCTCTCCGAAGCCGGATACTGTAAACCCTGTGTGAGCATAGGTAGTAAGTATTGAGTTAACAACAACCCAAGGTTGACGGTGGTTCCCCCCTCGTCATATGAGGGCCGGTTTGCGGCCCGGGCCAGTCCGCAACTCTCGACAATTTTAATGATTACGGTCACTTGGTGCAGATCAGCGCGCGGCGGAGAGCGAAGCGGGCTGTGGCAAACGTGTCACGACCGCGGCGACCCAGCCACCGATGAACCCTCCGAGATGGGCTTGCCAGGCCAGCTGACCCTGCGTGAAAATCATCATCAGGACGTTCAGGCCCACCAGCGCAACCATGACGCGAATCACCCCGAAGTGTGTTTGCCGGTCATTGACAGCCGCGTTCCAGGCCGAGGCGAGCCATCCCCCCGCCAATCCGAACAGCGCCCCCGAGGCGCCGACCATCGGCTGGGGCTGAGATGACAGGGCGGCGTATCCCACCCCGCCCATGATCTGCGAGGCGGCCCACAGAATAACGAAGCGACGAGGTCCGCCGCTTTCGATCAGCGGCCGACCCAGTGACCACAGGGTCGCCATGTTGAATCCGAGGTGCAGCACGCCGCCGTGCAGGAACCCATAGGTGGCGAACATGCTCACCGGCTGGGCGAGGAAGTTCGGTTGCCAACCGCGCAGCAGACCGGGCCAGAAGCCTCCGTACGCGTAGGCCAGCCGCCGCAGCCGGCCGTGGCCGATCCAGCCCCAGTCCGACAACAGCAGCGCAGCCTCGATCCCGACGCAGAGCGAAGTGATGAGCACCAGGATGCCGATGCCGACCCGCGCTCTGGTGGGGCAGGACGCTCCAGCCGATGGAGGCGGCATGGCAGGTGACACCGCGGTCGGCGTGGCGGATGGGGGGGGGAGAGGTGCCGACTCGGTCGGCTCCGGCTCGTCGGCGACGCGACCGACGTCCGGCATCCTTCTCCGCCGCGGGTGGATCGGCGACGCTCGGCCTAGACGCGACGCGTGGGACCCCGGCCTGTCGTCGGTCACTGCCGCGGTTCGGCCGGGGTGGCAGCAGCGTCGGTCGGGGCCGCGCCGGGCGGCGTCACGGGCGGCGCCGACCCTGATGCAGCCGGGCTCGAAGCGGACGATGCCGCATCGCTGGCTGCGGGCGCGGCCGGGGTCGTGCCAGTGTCTGCCGGGGCCGCACCGCTTGGCGCCGCACCCGACTCGATGCGGGCGATCGCGGCACGCGCCGCCTGCCGCGGGGCGCTTTCCGGGTCGCCGCCCTTGATCGTGAGGGCCTTGCGCAATTGCGCGAGCGCCGCCTGCGCCTTCCCCGCCCCCTCCTGCACCAGCCCGAGGTGGATCTGCACCACCGGATCATCCGGCATCGCTGCCGCAGCATCCTCAAGATAGGGCAGCGCCTCGGCGTCCTGACCGTTCAGGTGCAGGATCCATCCATAGGTGTCCATGAACGCGGGGACGTCCGTGCCGACGAGCCGGCGCGACACCGTCGTCGCCTGGGCCAGCATCTCGGGCTGGTCGGCGCGGTAGGTGGCGAGCAGACTTGCGAGGTTGTTGGCAACCACCGTCGAGTTGGGGTTCTTCTCATAGAGCGCATCGTAGATCGCGATGGCACCGTCGATGTCGCCCGCTGCCTCGAGCAGCCCGGCGCGGGCCCACATCAGATCGGGATGGTCGGGCACTGCCCCCAGCCCCTGATCGACGACTGCGCGGGCGGCCTCAGCATCACCCAACCCCGATTCGAGCCGCATCAGCGCCATGTAGGGCTGCACATCCTTCGGATCGGCGGAGATCAGCGACTGATAGATGCCGCGCGCCGCCTCGGCGTTGCCGTTGGCCTGCTGCACGGCCGCCAGCGCCATCTGCACGCGACGATCCTCGGGCGCTGTGGCCGCAAGTGCCTCGGCGGCCTCGAGCGCGCCGGCAACGTTGCCGGTCGCCAGTCGTGCCTGGATCAACTGCAGCTTCTCGACCAGGCCGGCGTCGGCCGAGCCGGCAAGCTCTTCGAGATAGGCGAGCGCGGCCTCGCTTCCGCCGCTGCTGGCGCGCCGGGCCACTTCGATGCGGGTTGCGGCCAATTCGGCCTCGTCGCCGCCGATTTCGCGCAGCCGGCGAACCACGTCGCCCGCCCGCAAATTGTCGGGCATGGCGACATAGACGCGGCCCAGCGTCTCGAGCAGGGCAAGGTTGGCGGGCGTCAGCCGCAGCGCCGCAATCAGCGCATCCTCGGCAGGCCGATAGCGCTGCTCGCTCAGCAGCAGTTCGGCGAGCCGCAGCGACGGCTCGGGGGCGTTGCCCGAGGCGGTCGCAGCCTGCGCGAGCAGGTCGCGCGACAGATCGGGCTGCCCGGCGTTGCGATAGGCGTCGGACATCAGCGTCAGCGCCTCGACGTCGTCGGGCTTCTGGTCGAGCACGGTCCGCAGTGCGGCCACGGCGGCATCGGTGTCACCGGCGCGGATGTCCCAGTCGGCCTTCATACGGAGGGCGCCGGGATGGGCGGGGTTCTCGGCAAGGATCTGCTCGACCTGCTGGCGGGCGGCAACCTCGTCGCCGGTGGCGAGCAGCATTCGCGCCAGCTGGGTCTTGTAGTCGCGGGTCTGGTCGGTCGGGGTTATCCCTTCCAGCAACTTCTCGATCTGGGCGATGGCCTCGGCCTGCTGGCCCTCGCGGAAGTCGAAGCCGGCCCTGAGCATCCCGAATACGAGCGGATCGCCGCCCTCTGCGAGTATCTTGTCCAGTTCCGTGCGCGCCGCCTCGGGGCCGCGATGCTCCTCGACGAAGCGGATCAGGTCCAGGCGCGGCCCGGATTCGGCCGGCGGGGCGGCGGCGACGAGTTCGCGCAGATAAGCCTCGGCCTTGTCCGGCTGGTTCTCGGAGAGGTAGAATCCGATCAGGTCGCCCTTGTACTGCGGATCCGACGGGAACGTCTCGATCATCTGGCGCAGCTGACGTTCCACGCCGGCCATGTCGCCCTTTTCGGCCAGCAATGCGAGTCGCTGGCGATAATACATTGGGTTGTCGGGGCGTAGCTCGATCAGCCGGTCGATCAGCGGCCCCGCCTTGTCCAGGTCGCGGTCGCGCGCGGCCTTGTCCACGATCATGGCCAGCAGCATCCGGTCGTCGGGCAGGGTGGGCAGCAGCGCCTCGGCGTCGGTGACCAGAGCGTTTCGGGTCGCCACATCCTCGGCCTGGGTGGCCGCGGTATAGCGCTGGGCCAGATCCACTGCGCGCACCCTCGGGTCCTGCGGCGCCAGTTCAACCGCGCGGGCCGCGTGGCGATCGAACTCATCCCGGCGGTTGGCGTCGAACGCCAGCTGCGCCAGGGCGAGCCGCACGTCCAGATCGTCAGGATACTGCTCGGCCAGGCGAAGGTACTGGCTGTAGGCGTCCGAGACCTTGCCCCGCGCGAGCAGCAGCTCGGCCAGCTTGCGGCGCGCCTCGTAATGCGTGCCGTCGATGTTGAACACGTTGCGCAGCTGCACGATGGCGCGGTCGGTGTCCCCCTGCTCGACCAGCTGCAGCGCCGACTGGTAGTACTCGGCGGCTTTCTCGGCCGAGGTCTTGCAGGCGGCGAGCGTCACGCAGAGCCCGAGGGCCATGGCGCTGGTCAGAAGGGGGCGAAACCGGGTGCGGAGGTCGCGGGTGGAGGAAGGGGGAGTCATTGAAATGCCTTGGTCACGAAGTGATCGCCGCCCGTGAGGTTCCACCGTGCGGCGGAGGGACGAGGGGCGCCCGGGCCCCGCCCGGCCAGGGCGAGCTCAGTAGCCGGTGCCGCGCAGCACCACCGACACCGTCCGGGCGATGATGCCCAAGTCGGTGCGCAGCGAGACCGTCGAGGCGTAGAGGTCGTCATAGCGCACTCGTGCCACGAATTCCGATTCGTTGCGCGCCGAAATTTGCCACGGCCCGGTGATGCCGGGACGCAGGCGATAATAGGCAATGCCGTGATACATCGGCTGCTGGTTCAGCATCATCGGCCGCGGCCCCACCAGCGCCATGGTGCCGTTGATCACGTTGATGAGCTGCGGCAGTTCGTCGAGCGACGTCTTCCGCAGCAGCCGGCCAAACCGGGTGATGCGGGGGTCGCGCTTGAGCTTCTGGGTCCGATCCCACTGCTCGCGCGCGGCCGGATCGGCGGCAAGGTAGGCCTCGAGCTTGCGATCGGCATCGACGACCATCGAGCGGAGCTTCCAGATCCGGAACACGCGCCCGCCCCGCCCCACCCGCTTCTGGACGTAGAAGGGGTTGCCGCCGTCCATCGCCACCATCACAGCCAGCAGAAGGATCAGGGGAAAGACGACGGGTGCGGCGAGGAGGATGAGGGTCGATTCGAAGGCGCGCTTGGCGCCGCCAACATAGTAGCCCTTGACCGGGGTCACCGGCTGCGGCGGGCTGAACCGCGGGCCTGTCAACATGGCCATCACCGGCTGCGCGTCGGTCTCGAAATTCGTAAAGCGCATCTTCATGACCTGCTACTCGTTAAAACTGTCTGCGCGATGTGGGGTACCTAGCACCGTCAAGCGCAATGTCGAAGCTCCAGATCGTAGAATACTTAAAAGTTGAACATAAAGACAGGGTCCTGGGCGCCTTTGGTGTTGGAAACGTGAGTGTTTCGGTGATGGTCTATTCACCCTCGCGCGGCTATACCGGGCCCGACTTCAAGGGGTCGTTCTTTCAGTGAGCCAGCTTTACCTCGATCACTTCGGTTTCACGGCGCGTCCGTTCTCGATTCTGCCCGACCCTTCGCTGATCTTCTGGTCGGCCGCGCACGGCAAGGCGTTCACGGTCCTCGAATACGGCCTGATGACCCATGCCCCGCTGACGGTGGTCACGGGTGAAGTCGGGACCGGCAAGAGCACGCTGGTGCAGGCGCTGTTGCGACAGAGCGACCCGGGCGTGCGATTCGGGCTTGTGTCGAATGCCCGCGGGGATCGGGGCGACCTGCTGCGCTGGGTGCTCAACGCACTGGACGTGGCCTATCCGGCGGACGCCGACTACGTGCGGCTGTTCCACATCTTCCAGGATTTCGTGGTCGCCCGCTATGCCGCAGGGCAGCGCGTGGTGCTGATCTTCGACGAGGCGCAAAACCTCGGCATGGACATGCTGGAAGAGCTGCGGATGCTGACCAACATGAACTCGGGCACCGATGAGCTGCTGCAGCTCATCCTGCTCGGCCAGCCCGAGCTGCGCGACATGATCACCCGACCCGAGCTGCGGCAGTTCGCGCAGCGGGTCACGGCCACCTATCACCTCGAGGGGATGGATGCGGCCACGACCGGCGAGTACATCCGCCACCGCCTGCGGCAGGTCGGAGGCACCGGCCATGAGTTCTCGCCCGAGGCGATCCGGCGCATCCACGCCGAAGCCGGCGGAGTGCCCCGGATGGTCAACAAGATCTGCGACCTCGCGCTGGTCTATGCGTCGGCTGCCGACCGTCGCGTCGTACAGCCCGAGCTGATCGAAGAACTCATCGCCGACGGGCTGGTGCTCAAGGCCGCCGACATTCCTGCGACCCCGCCCGCGAGCGGACGAATCGAACGGGACCATCCATGAACGACCTGAGGTTCTACTGGTCGCTGCTGCTGCGCCGGTTGCCGGTGATGCTGGCGCTGTTCCTGGTGTTCACGCTGCTGGGCGTCGTCACCGCGATCCGGGCCCCTGCGACCTATTCCACCTCGGCGCAGCTCTTGATCGAAAGCCCGCAGATTTCCGCCGAAACCGCCGGCGCGGCCAACGCCGGCGGCGCCGAGACGCTGCAGGTCGTCGAACAGCAGCTGATGACGCGGGCGAACCTCATCGACATCGCCAACAAGTTCAACGTGTTCCCGAACCCGGGCCTGACCCCGGACGAGAAGGTGACGCGGATGCGGGCCGCGACCCAGATCCGCCGCGCCGCCGGGCGAGACCAGGCGTCGATGATGACGGTCCGCTTTACCGGCGACAGCCCCAAGGTCGTCGCCGACGTGGTTAACGAATACGTGACCCTGATTCTTGCCGGCAACACCCGTACCCGCGTCGGCCGGGCCGAAGAGCAGCTGCGCTTCTACGAGCAGGAAGTCGAGCGGCTGAACACCGACTTGCAGGCGCAGACCGCGAAGATCATGGCCTTCAAGCGCGAGAACGCCGACGCGCTGCCCGAGAACCTGCAGTACCGCCAAGGGCGTCAGGCGCTGCTTCAGGAGCGCGTGTCCCGGTTGCAGACCGACATCGCCGCGTTGCAGACCCAGCGCGCGGACATGCTGCGCATCTTCGAAGAGACCGGCAGTGTGTCCGGCAACGGCTCGCCTGAAGAGCAGCAGCTGGACCGCCTGCGGCAGCGGCTGGCGCAGCTCGAGGCAATCTCGCAGACGGGCGACAATCCGCGGATTCGCGGGCTGCGCGCGCAGATCGCCGCGATGGAGAAATCGCTTCAGCCCGCCGGCGCGGGTGAGGGCGAGGGGCAAACCGGCAACGCGCTGCTCGATCTGAACCTTTCGCAGATCGACAGCCGCATCCAGACCGCCCAGACCGAGATCGAACAGGCGACGCGCGAACTCGAGACGCTCGAGGCGTCGGTCCGGAAGACGTCGGACAATGCGCTGGAGCTCGCGGCGCTCGAGCGCGACCAGGCCAACATCCAATCCCGCTACAACGCAGCCGTCGCCTCGCTCGCGCAGGCCCGGACGGTCGAGCGGATCGAGACCTCGGCCCGGGGTGAGCGGATCACCGTGGTCGAGGGCGCCAGCGTCCCCAGCCAGCCCTCGGGCCCCGACCGAAAGAAGATCGCGGCGCTCGGGTCGGGAGTGGGGCTGGGCCTGGCCGTCGCGTTCTTCGCGCTGATGGAGATCCTGAACAGCACCATCCGCCGACCCTCTGAGCTCAAGGCGCGGTTCCAGGTCACACCGCTGGCGGTGATCCCGTACATCGAGACCCGGCGCGAGCGGCGCAAGCGACTCGGCTGGCGGCTGATGCTCGTGCTGGCGGTGGCGGTGACCATTCCGCTGGCGCTGTGGTACCTGCACATCAATTACATGCCGCTGGATATCCTGACGATGAAGGTGCTGGCGCGGCTGGGTCTTGGCTGACCGGAAGGAACGAACGCATGGAAAAGCTTCAGGCTGCAATCGAAAGCGCCCGTCGCCGACGGGCTGCGCAGGCCGTTGAAGCCGCCCCTGCCGGGTCGGCGCCGCCCGTGCAGGCGGATGGACCGGCCGCCCCGGCTATCATCGCACCGGCGGAGACGGGGAATGACCGGAGGGGTTCGACCGAGCTCGAAGCGCGTTGGGCCGCACTGGACCCGGTGATGTTGCAGCAGGGGAGGCTGACCCAAAGCCGGATCCTGTCGCTCAACGCCTCGGCCTCGTCGGCGCCGTTCGACGTGCTTCGGACAAAGATCCTCTATCAGATGCAGCAGAAGGGCTGGCGGCGGCTGGCCATCACCTCGCCGTTGCCGCGTTGCGGCAAGACCACCACCGCCTGCAACCTCGCCCTTGGCCTCTGCCGCCAGCCAGAACTGCGCTCGGTGCTGTTCGATTTCGACCTGCGCTCGCCCAGTGTCGCTTCAGTGCTGGGGATCGCCGAACCGCAGCCGATCATCTCACTGCTGAACGGCCAACGCAGCTTTGCGCAGCACGCCCATCGGCTCAGCTCGAACCTCGCGCTCGCGCTGTCGGGGCGCGCCGAACCGGACCCGACGCGGGTGCTGATGTCGGATTCGACCCAATCCATGCTGGCCCGGGTGCAGGACGAGTATCAGCCGGACGTCATGATCTTCGACCTGCCGTCGATCCTGATCGGCGACGATGCCCGCGCCTTTCTGCAGCAGGTAGATTGCGCCCTGATCATCGTGCGCGCCGACCAGACCCGGTATGGCGAATTCGACAGCTGCGAGCGTGAGGTGGGAGAATATACCAATGTGTTGGGCGTGGTGCTGAACGGCTATCGCCACGGCGAGGGGATTGAGGCGCCCGACAGCCCGAGCTGATGCGATCTGTCGACCGACATGAAAAGGCGGGCCGAAGCCCGCCTTTCGTCATCGTCCCCGATGCTCAGCTCTTCCGGCGGCGCGCCGCCACGAGACCCCCGAGCCCGGCCAGCAGCAGCAGGCCCGAAGCGGGCAACGGCACCGGTGCCGGGTTCGGCTCGCCCCAGTAATAGATCGAGGCGTGCGACAGGTCGCGCGACGACGACCAATTGCCCGTCATGAACGTTGCTGCGTTGAGCAGGAAGGCGGCAAAGCTGTTGCCGGCCTTCAGTGTCATGAAAACACTCGAGTAATTGTCGGGATTGGCGATCGCCCATTCACCCCTGGTCGTGTCGTTGACGGGCCCGATGAACGGATCGTCGGCGAAGATCAGGTTCTGATCGCCGCTGGTCGCGTCGTCGTTCTTGTCGGCCAGGATCCATCCGGTCTTGCCGAACAGCTCGGTGGTCGAGTCGATCGTGTTGGTGTCGTTACCGCTGAAGCACGCCGATGCACCAGACACCTCGACGGTGTAGGTCGTCGACTTCTTTCCGGTTACGGTGCAGGTGGCGGCATTGGCCGTCCCCGTTGCCAGCAGGGCGCCCAAAAGCGCTGCTGTCAGAATGCGAATCTTCATGGGCCTCTCCCTTCCCAGACAATTCCCACCTTCCATTTGACGCAGCGGCGCAAGTTTAAAAGTGTTAATTTTGCAATCTGAGGTTGAAATCACTCCATTTCAGCCGGTTGAAAAATTGAACTGTCCGAAAGAACAGGTGCAAAGTTTCGATATAAGGTCGCGATCTGGACGATTAACGACTTGAGAAGCAGTCGAGCGGACACGTGATTGATCTGAAGTCGCCCCGATTCGCATCACAATCTTTGACTGGAATGTCAGAGGCGATCCAATTTTGCGTTCCTGGCCCGTCTCGCCATCATCACTGCGATTGAGGGTTGCGATCCTGTCTCTGACACCTTGTGATGCACGGCGGGTCACCGCGAGGGGGATGCCCATGGCGAGCGTTCAGGACGGCACGGGGCAAAAGGGAATGCAGATCGAAGTCGCATCATTCCGCATGGCCCCCGGCACGATCGTCACGGCACGATCCCACCTGATCGATCGGATGGTGCCAGCCTGCGAGGTCATCTCACTGCCGGAAAAAACCGTGCCGGGCGGAACGATCCCGTTTGCGAGGGTTGAGCGCCTTCCCTTTGCGACCACGTCGCCCCGGCTTCGCGACCGGTTGCGCGGCCGGGTGAAGGGTGAGCCTGTGCCGCTCGAAGGGACGTTGGGATTCGATTGCCGCTTCGGCAGTCCCGAGAACTGGGCGCATTTCCTCAATATCCACGCGCCGCTGACCTTCGCCCTGACCAACCGGTTGGGGATCGCGCCGCACGAACTGACATTGATCCTGCCGCAGACGATCCCGGGCTTTGTTCTACGGGCCGCCGCACACTTGGGGTTGCGGACACAGGTGACCGATGCAGAGGTCATCGGGCCGGGGGTGGTCGTCACGCTGGCCACGAACATCATCCGACCCGACCGCCGGCGCTGGCTCATGGACTCGGGCGTCATCGGGCGCCTTGCGCCGTCCGAGGCCGGTGACTTTCCTGCCAACGTTCTGCTCGCCCGCCGAAAGACGAGGGCACTGTCGAACCAGCCCGAGATCGAGGCGACGCTCGCGTCCCGCGGCTTCCGTACGATCTACCCCGAGGATCTCTCGGTCCCCGAACAGTTTGCGCTGTTCAACGGGGCAGAAACTATCGTCGCGGTGCATGGCGCAGGGCTGGCACCCCTGCTTTATCGCCAACCGCAGGCGCGCCTGCGCCGCCTCGTCGAGCTTTTGCCTTGCGGTCACATGACTGACGTCTACCGGGGCATGTCGCAGCAGGTCGGCTGTGCCTGGATCGGCGTCCGCGGTCGCATCAAGCCCGAATACATCCGCCCCGCCTATGCGCTCGACACACCCTTCACCCGCTACTCGCTCGACAATTTCGAGGTGGACCCGGCCTCGCTCGATCTCGCGCTCGACATGATTGCGGACGCGCCGCTGCCGAGTGCTTGACCTGCAAAGCCTCAGGAGGGCTGCCAGGGCACCTCATCCTCTGCAGGCGCGAAGCCGGGTGAGCGGACGACGCTGAGGCGCTTGACGATGAAGTGCCGCCAAGATGCCGGCGTAACGAACCGCCGCATTCCCTTGGCGAAGTGACGGTTCGGATCGTAGTTCGAAACGTCATTCTTGCCGCGCGCCGAGGACAGCGTCGACTGCGCCTGCATTGCGGCCGGATCGGGGTGCAGGACCAGACGTGGCATCGTATCGGCGGCGGGGATGCGTGTGACGTCGCACGGCCAGTCGGCCGGCGCGCGTATTGGCAGCCCGTGCCGCCTGAGATGCTCGGCCGCCGCTCTTGATACGGAATAGCCGACCGTCAGGAACGCGTTTCCGCAAGCTGGTGAAGCCGCGTGCCAGGGATCGATTGGCCGGGACCGCGGAAGATGCGGGCCTGGAAATAACCCATCTGGATGAACGCCGCCCTCTCGTAGCCACGACCGGCGTTGAAATCCCGGAACGCGCAGCATCGCGTCATCCTCTAGGATGATCGCACCTGGCAGCCCCTCGTCGATGATCCGCGCCTAGGCCAGCTGGCGGCTAAGGACGCAAGCAGACTTTCCGTCCATCATGGGCGTCCTGTCCCGCTCAAGGGTGCGGACACGGCCTACCATACGCTCGCAGTCCTCTGGCACACCGCACCGGCCGTCGATCGCGTCGATGAAGGAGTGGTCGAGCCCCATCGAGCCGGGAACCCGTCCGATTTCAGCCCGTCGCTGAGCGGCATCCGCAAGCGAGCTCGCTCATTACTCGCGTTTCGCTGACAATACGTAGATGGTGTAGCCTCTAGGGCCGGAAATCTTCGCTGCCAAGAATGCGGTCTGCGGGTCTGCGTCGCCGTTCCCCCTCTCGCGTTGCGCGGCGGCGGCCTTCGCGGGATAAGGGGTCGGTCTGCGCTCGAACAGCGGTGATCCGATGACCGACAGCCCGCCCCGCCTGCTGGTGATCTCTTCTGCGCCCGGACAGGCGACCGGCGCAGGGATCCGTCTCGATCAGAAATTCGCCGAGGGCATGGGCCATTATGCCCGCGCGTGGCGGGGTCGGACCCGCTGCCTGTTGCGCGAGGATGCGAAGCCGCTGCCGTTCTCGGCAGTTTTCGATCCGGAGTCCCTGCCGTTCGAAATCGCGCTGCGCCCCCGGGGGCATCGGATCTCGTCCGCCGACCTCGAGGATGCGGATGTCGTGCTGTGCAGCGGCGACAATCAGGATTATCTGCACGTTGCGGAGCTGTGTCGGGCCGCGGGAACGGCGCTCTTCTACATCATCGAGTACATCCCCGAGACGCGCCGCCAGATCGTCCGGCTCGACCCCGGCCGCTCGGCGTTGCAGAAGCTCAAATCGATCCTGCACATCCAGTACCACGAAAGCCGCCGCCGCCGGGCCTTCAGGCAGGCGACCGGGTTGCAGGCCAACGGCTATCCCGCCGCGGCGCGATATCGCCGCGACAATCCGAACACGTTGCTCTACCTCGACAACCGGATCGGGCCGGACCTGCTGGCGACCGATGCCGAGATGGCCGAGCGGGAGCGACGGCTGATCCGCGGCAAGCCGCTGCGGCTGATCCACTCCGGCCGACTGGAGCCGATGAAAGGCTCCCAAGACCTGATCGCGGTTGCCCGCAGTCTGCGCGCACGCGGGGTGGGGTTCGTGCTCGACATATTCGGCACCGGCAGCCTCGAGGGCGCAATCCGTGACGAGGCCCGCCGCGAGGGGCTTGCCGGGCAGGTCCGGCTGCACGGGGCGGTCGATTTCGCACGCGAGCTTGTGCCGTTCGCGCGGATGAACAGCGACATCTATCTGAGCTGCCACCGGCAGTCCGATCCCTCCTGCAGCTATATCGAGAACATGGGCTGCGGCCTGGCTGTGGCGGGCTATGACAATCGGATGTGGCAGGCGCTGGCGCGCGAGTCGGACGCCGGCTGGGTTGCGCCACTGGGGAACGCCGAGGCGCTGGCTAGCCGGATCGCCGAGGCTGGGCAGGACCGCGCTGCGCTGTTCGGCCACTGCAGTCGGTCCCTGGACTTTGCTCGCGCGCATGTGTTCGGTGTCGAGTTCGACAAGCGGATCGCGCAGCTGCAAGCTGCCGTAGGCTAAGCGCCCAGTCCCTGACTCGACGAAAGGCTGCCGCCCTGACACGCCATGCCGCCCTATGGACGACCATCGCACTGGCCGGATCGATCACGACCCTCGCCGGCGGCGCCGCCGCCGAGGAGTCGAACCGTCCGCCGGCCGTCAAGCCGGGACAGGCAAGCGCCAAGGCAGCGCTTGAGCAGCGCGACTCCGCCTCCTCGAACCGCGTTTCCTTGCTTGAGGTCCCTGCTTCGGTTGCCTCGGTCGTTG
>NZ_JBHMQU010000082.1:0-4430 GCF_042435015.1 Paracoccus panacisoli
ACCCGCCCCTCGCGGGTGCAGACCACGACCGCGTGGTCCAGCTCGGCCATCAGCGCCGCGAGCGGCGCCGCCCCCCGCCCCGCGGTCAGCAGCATATGCGCCAGCCGCGGGTGCAGCGGCAGCGCCGCCATCGCCCGCCCATGCGCGGTGATCCGGCCGGCGGCGTCGAGCGCGCCGAGCCCTGCGAGCAGCGCCCGCGCCTCAGCGAGCCCCGCCTCGGGCGGAGGGGTCAGGAAGGCAAGGCCCTCGCCCCCACCCCAGACGGCGAGTTCCAGCGCCAGCCCGGCGAGGTCGGCGGTCAGCATCTCGGGCGGGGCGAAGCCGGGCAGCGCGCCCTCTTCCGCGCGCGCCCACATCCGGTAGCAGACGCCCGGCGCCACGCGGCCCGCGCGGCCGCGGCGCTGGTCGGCCTCGGCGCGGCTGACGCGCTCGGTCACGAGGCGAGACATCCCCGAGCCGGGGTCGAAGCGCGCCCGCCGCGCCCGGCCGGCGTCCACCACCACGGTCACGCCGGGGATGGTCAGCGAGGTCTCGGCGATCGCCGTCGCCAGCACGATCCGCCGCCGCGCGCCCGGCGGGGCCAGCGCCGCCCGCTGCGCCTCGGCCGGCAGCGCGCCGTAGAGCGGCAGCACCTCGGCGCCTGTGTCGAGCAGGGCGGTCACGCGCCGGATCTCGCCCTCGCCGGGCAGGAAGGCGAGGATGGTGCCGGCTTCGGTTTCCGCCTCGGCCTGGGCGATGAGCCGCGCGGCCTCGGGGACCAGCCGGGCGCCGGCGGGCAGGGGGCGGGGCAGCCAGCGCGTCTCGACCGGGAAGGCCTGCCCCTCCGAGCGCACCACCGGCGCGTCGTCCAGCAGCGCCGCCACCGGCTCGGCCGCCAGCGTCGCCGACATGACCAGCAGCGCGAGGTCGGGGCGCAGCGCGCCCCGCGCCTCCCACACCAGGGCGAGGCCGAGGTCGGCGTTGAGGCTGCGCTCGTGGAACTCGTCGAAGATCACCGCGCCGATGCCGTCGAGCGACGGGTCGGACTGGATCATGCGGGTGAGGATGCCCTCGGTCACGACCTCGATGCGGGCGCCCGGCACCGCCTCGCCCCGGATGCGGTAGCCGACGCGGGCGCCGACGGCCTCGCCCAGCGTGGCGGCCATCCGCTCGGCGGCCGCGCGGGCGGCGAGGCGGCGGGGTTCGAGCATGACGATCCGGCCGGGGATCTGGTCCATGAGCGCGAGCGGCACGCGCGTCGTCTTGCCCGCGCCCGGCGGGGCGACGAGGACCGCGCGGCCGTGGTCCGCCAGCGCGGCGCGCAAGGCCGGCAGGGCGGCGTCGATGGGCAGGGGTTCGGGCATCGCACCAGCGCGTCGGGGACAGGGGACAGGTGCCGGTGATGGCGGGAAACCGTGGCAATGTCACCCGCCCCGCGGCCGTCGTGTCGCATATGTCGAATATGTCTTGACGGTGCGGCCCCCGCCCCGCCAGAACCCTGCGAAACGAGGCAGTTGCAGGCGCGACGGGGGGCAGGAATGGTGTTTCGGGTGATCTCGCTGACGGGCAGCAACGACACGCTGGCGGTGGGTCCGGCCACCTCGGGGGTGATCCATGCGCTCGGCGGCGACGACCGCCTGACGCTGCACGGCCGCAGCGCCGCGACGCTGCAGCTGGTGATGGACCAGCCCGGCGGGATGCCGACGCTGCCCCGGTGGGAGCCGCTGCCCGGCCACACCCTGTCCGCCGGGCTGACCCAGGTCTGGGGCGGGGCGGGGGCGGATGTCCTGACCCTCACCGGGCGCGGGATCGAGGCGACGGTGGCCGACGACGCCACGGGCGACCGGATCAACGCGCGCTGGCTGACGCAGGGGGTTCTGCTGGTCGGCCGGCAGGATCTGGTCGTCGGGCCGAACGATGCGACCGCCCAGGTCGTGGTGCTGGGCGTCGGCCCCACCGACGGGTTCGAGTTCCAGGGCGGCATCGCCAACGACGTGGTGCGGGTCGAGCATCGCACCCAGGTCTTCGGCTGGAACGGCGACGACGTGCTGGCGGTGGGCGACCGGTCGCTGGTGAACGGCGGCAACGGCGACGACCGCCTGTTCGCCGGGGCCACGAGTCGCGCGGTCGGCGGGGCGGGCAACGACCGGATCACCGGCACCGGCGTCGGGGTCACGGCGCTCGGCGGGGCGGGGGACGACACCATCGGCTCGACCCTGCGGATCGTCGCGGCGGAGGGCGCGGGGCGCGACACGCTGCATTCGGCGGCCGCGGGCTCGGTCCTCGACGGGGGCGACGGCGACGACCTGCTGCGCGGCACCTATCTGCGCGAGAATGCCCTGTCGGGCGCGGACCGGTTCGAGCTGCACTACTCGGGGCACCGGACGGTGCTGAAGGGCGGGGCGGGCAACGACACGATCCGCATGGACGCCGACGACAGCGCCTGGGGCGGCACCGGCGCCGACCGGTTCATCGCCTTCGAGCGGGCCGGCGACGCGGCCACGATCGGCGACTTCGCGGCGGGCGCCGACACGCTGCTGCTGAAGCTGCCCGAGGACGAGGCCGCCGCCGATTTCAGCGACCTGACGGTGGAAGAGCGGAACGGCCACACCATCCTGCGGCTCGACGGGCAGGTGGTGATGCGGCTTCTCGGCGCGACCGACCTTGCGGTGCGGCTGCAGCACGAGGACGGCGATGCGGTGCGCTATACCGACCTCGACGGCACGCCGGTGACGGGCGGGCAATGGGACGTCACCATCGACGTGTTCGAGACGATCTGACGCGACGCGACGCCCCGGATGGCGGCCCCGAGTGAACCCGCCCCGGCCTCTGGTCGTTCGACCCCCGCGACCCTATCTGTAAGGCCGCGCAAGGGATTGGGGGCCGCATGGGTCTGTCAGACACGCTGCTCAGGGGCATCGGCCTCGGCGATCCGGTGCTCAGGATCGGCGTCACCGGGCTGAGCCGGGCGGGCAAGACGGTGTTCATCACCTCGCTGGTGGCGAACCTGCTGGACCGGGGCCGGATGCCCGCGCTGCGCGCCGCCGCGGACGGCTCGATCCGGGCCGCGTGGCTGCAGCCGCAGCCCGACGACACCGTGCCGCGCTTCGAGTTCGAGCGGCACCTTGCCGCGCTGACCGGCCCCGACCCGCACTGGCCCGAGGGCACCCGCCACGTCAGCGAGCTGCGCCTGTCGCTCAGGGTCCAGCCGCGCGGGCTGCTGGGCGGGCTCAGGGGGACGCAGACGCTGCATCTCGACATCGTGGACTATCCCGGCGAGTGGCTTCTGGACCTGCGGCTGATGGAGCGCAGCTTCGCCGAATGGTCGGCCGAGGTGCTGGACCGGATGCCGGGGCGGCCGGGGGCCGAGACCTACCTCGCCGCGCTCGACGGCATCGACCCGGCCGCGCGGTTCGACGAGCCGACCGCGCAGCGGCTGGCCGCGGCCTATACGGCGCATCTGGCGGCGGCGCGGGCTGCCGGGTTCTCGGACTGCACGCCGGGACGGGTCCTGCTGCCGGGCGAGATGGAGGGTTCGCCCGCGCTGACCTTTGCGCCGCTGCCGCCCGTCGAGGGCCGCTCGCCCCTCGCGCGCGAGTTCGAGCGGCGGTTCGACGCCTACAAGAAAAGCGTGGTGCGGCCCTTCTTCCGCGACCACTTCGCCCATATCGACCGGCAGGTGGTGCTGGTCGACGTGCTGGGCGCGGTCCACGCCGGGCCGCGCGCGGTCGAGGACATGCGCCGGGCGATGGCCGACATCCTGTCGGCCTTCCGGCCGGGGCGGGCGGGCTGGCTGGCGCAGCTTCTGGGGACGCGGCGGGTCGAGCGGATCCTGTTCGCCGCGACCAAGGCCGACCACCTGCACCACACCCAGCACGCCCGGCTGACGGCGATCCTGACCGCGATGCTGCGCGAGGCGCGGGACCGGGCCGATTTCCAGGGCGCGCGGACCGAGGCGCTGGCCATCGCCGCGCTGAGGACCACGACCGAAGAGACGATCCGCCAGGACGGGGCCGAGCTGCCCGCCGTGCGCGGGACGCTGATGGACGGGCGCGAGGCGGCCTTCTATCCCGGCGAGTTGCCCGACAACCCCGCGGCGCTCTTGGCCCCCGCGGCCGAGGGCGCGGCGCGGTGGCTCGACGGCGACTATGCGGCGATGGACTTCGCCCCGGCTCCGAACACGATGCGCCCGGGCGACGGGCCGCCGCACATCCGCATGGACCGCGCGGCCGAGTTCCTGATCGGGGACCGGATATGAGCGGGTGCGGCCCGCGGGGCGTCCTTCCGGCCCAGAACCCCTTTCGACCGCAGGTGACGCGCCGTGGCTGACAGTCCGAAACCTCCGCGCCGCGGCCCGGTGCTCGTGGAATACGGCCCCGCCGCCACCCCGGCCGAGCCGGTGGCGCCCGACGCCGCGCCGCGCGCGGCGGCCCCGCAGCCCGAGCCGGCCC
>NZ_JBHMQU010000083.1:0-11162 GCF_042435015.1 Paracoccus panacisoli
GCTGCGCTACGCCGAAGGCTCCGCGCGCGGCCTCCTACACCACCACCCGGGACACTGCCGGCAGCAGCGATCTCGCTGCTCTCCAGCGCCAGTTGAAGCTGTTCTGCCGTCTCCGACGATGCCCCGAACCGGTGGGCGCGGTGCCCTGCCAACTGGTGCCGCAGCTTCTCGATCAGGATCGCCTGGGCCTTCACCTCGGCCAAGAGCCGCGCGGTGAAGCTGCGCAGCTCCTCTGGGTCTTCCGGCAGGGCCAGGGTCTGATCGAGCATGCGGGAAGTTTATCCCACGGGATTCCTTGTGGGAATCATTGATTACAGGTCCTGTGGACTATCCCGCCGCCAGAGGCCGCCACGTCCGTTCCGGGGCCCGCCAGTCGATGCCCTCCAGCAGCATCGACAGTTGCGCAGGCGACAAAGCCACCTTGCCCTCCTTGGCCGAGGGCCAGACGAAGCGGCCCTTCTCCAGCCGCTTCATGAACATGCAGGCCCCTTGGCCGTCCCACCAGATGACCTTGACCAGATCACCCTGACGGCCCCGGAACACGAAGATATGTCCGGCGAACGGGTCCTGCTTCAGAACCGCTTCGGCCTGTGCCGCGAGCGCCGAAAAGCCCTTCCGCATGTCGGTGACGCCCGCCGCCAGCCAGACCCGCGTGTTGACCGGAACCGGGATCACGCCGAGAGCCCCCGTATCAGCCGCGCCAATGCCTCGGGATCATAGCTGCCGCTGATCCGCATCCGGTGCCCGCCTGCAAGCTCGATCTCGATGTGGTTCTCGGCGGCAGGTGCCGCCGGGGCAGACCTGGTCTCCGCGACGATCTCTACGGGAAGAAACCGCGCCTCCTCTGCTGGGGGCGCAACCAAGGCGGGGTCCGGCGCATAACGGGGATCGCGCAGCCACTTGAAGATCAGGTTGGCGTTCACCGCGTAGCGCCGCGCCACCTGAGCCACGGAAACGCCTGGCGCCGTCGTCTGGAAACAGATCGACCGCTTCTCCTCGTCCGTCCAAAGCCGCTTCGTCCGACGCGCCACCCCATCACCATAGTGTCCACTATCGATGGTGGACACTATCCGCCCCTCTCACCCCGCGGCAGGGCGGCCAGGACGGACGCTTACGCCTGAGTGAGCGTGTGACGGATATGGGAGACGTCCTGTCTGGCACGCTGGGCTGCTTCCATCCCAAAGCGCAGTTCGGCAAGAACGATGGATGAGAGATAGACGAGGTCGCTTTGGGCAAAGGCCTGCGCCCGTCCGTGGACCGCCGCAAAGCTGGGTCGGCGCGGATCAAACAGAACGGACACAAAATTGGTATCGAGAAGGATCTGCTCCATCAGAAAAGGAACCGGGCGAGAGCATCATTCTCTTCATCTGGCGCGGGCTTGAACACATCGAGCACCCAAGCGCCATGGTTGGATGCATGATCTCGGGTCAGCCATTCGTAAAGGGGCACATATCCCTTCAGGTTCACCGGCAGCCAGCCAGAGAAAGTATGCTGAACCGGTCGCTTACGACCTTCGAAATAGGAAAATAGCTGACGTTCAAGACGTGGCGGCAGATCATAACCGTCAAGCACAAGTGCATCGATCAAGACGAGCAAGCGATCAAGACGCGAATCATACTCATTGCCGACGAGCACGGCATGGCCCTTCTCATCAATAAGAGCTTCATATTCCCGCACGGCCGCACCGAGCGTAATCATATCCAATTTGCGTGGAAGCGGTATACTGCCGAGCATGACGTTAGTGAAATCATGATCGGTCGAATGTTCAGTGACGAAAGCATTAGCGAGCGGCCCGTTTAGGATCGCAGCTAGCGCTCGGATGTCATAGTCACCAGTAGGCCAGAGCCCAGTGAATTGCTGCGACGCCCACAGTCCACTGTCATCCGCCGCCGCCGCGAGCCGCCATGGGCCCCGCGACGAGCGCTGGTTGTTGATCAGAACCTTGGGTTTGTCCCATGCGCGGGTCAGCGGTCCTGGATAGAGATTGAGTCCAGGATCCGTGCTGAGCCACACCGAACTCATCAAATGGAACGGGATCAGGCTGTCAGCGGGCCTGTAGAGTCCTCGCTCACGCTTCGGGCCCGGCTCATCATGCACGCCCGTGCGCTGCGACCGCCACTGGAGTCCACGAAAAATCTCCACATGATCGCCCAGTCGCGGAACCTCGGCGAGGTAAGACCAGATCGCGTCTAGTTCTCCGACCCACAAAACGCCTTCCGAGGTTGGACGAATTGCCTCGCGCCGAGATGTAACAACACCATCCGTAAGAAATTGCGCTCTACCAGCGTCCGTCACCGTCTTGGCAATAAGTCGGACCGGCTTGGCAACAGTTGCTACCTGTCGGCGATCAGATGCGATCACAAGCGCGCAAGGATATGTTGCCTTTTCGAAGATGCGATCCGGGAGCGAAACCAATTCGACTCTGGCGTAGGCGGCAGCAAGACGGCTACGAAGGTTTCGATATTTGGCCTGTTGCAGGACACCCCGTGGCAGCACAAACCCCAGTGCCTCTGGACAGGCATCAATCGCAGCATGAAGCGCGACCATCGCCTTTGACGGCGAAACGGCGAAGGCTTCCGGATAGTCCTGCCGCTCCTCCACCGTGAAATCCTCGAACGGTGGATTGCATAAGATGATCGTCGCACCTTCGAGGAAAGCGCTGAGGGCGCCAACTTTGAAAAGATCGGTTGAGCTGATGTGCCAGCCATTCGCATTGGGATAATCGGCCAGGATCAGCGAGAGCGTCGCCACCTCGCATGCGAATGCGTCGAGTTCCGCCCCCACCAGGCGCTCAACCAGGAAATGATGGCGTCGTTCGGCAGGCCAATCCGGCGGCAGCAGGTCGCGCAGTTCGCGAAGCGCAGCGACCAGGAAAATTCCCGCGCCAGCGAAAGGTTCAGCAATCCGCACTGTTTCCGGCTTGCAGCGCGAAAGATCGAGCTGACTCAGCACATACTCAGCCAAGGGACGGGGCGTGCTATGTGTCCCGAAGAGCTTGCGGGTATCGGCCGTGACGAGCGTATTTTCGTAAACGAATGCCAAGCTGTCAGATGAAATATTCCGTAGCGTGATCGACGACCGAAGGCGCGCCCACGCAGCAACAATATTTTCGGCAGATACCTCGGCAACGTCGCTGCCGAGGAGGCCAAGGCCATAATAGCCTTGGATACCGCTAAGGACGGCACTGGCATCGTCGTGCGCCCAGTCCGCAGCGGCCGGATGCTCTCGATCAATCAAGATTTTGGCCGCAAGCAAGCGGAAGGTCAGCCGGAAAGCATCCTTCTGCCCTTCTTGTCCGGCGTCAGAGGGCAGAAGTAGATCGAGCACTTCCGCCATGGTCCGATGGAGCTTGTACTGAACTTCCTGCTCGATCGCGGGCAACAGCCCCAGATCGATGAAATCAACTTGGATCGGACCACGCGGCAGCTCGAGCGACTTGGCGCGGTGGAGTGCCTGCGGAGTCCAGCTATCGCGATAACGGCCAAACAGGTCGGCTAGCTGATCGACAGAAACTCGCTCAAGCAGGCGTGGCGCCTGGGCGCCAACTGCCCAGACGCCAACATCCCTACTGTCGATCGAAAAGAAGATGGGTGCGCCTAAGGCGCGATTGGCCATCACTGCGGCAGCACTGTCGGGCTCGCCTTCGACAACCCCGAAGGCCGCGGACCGGAAGGATTCCGGCGTCTGGGTGAAAGCGGCCAGCACAACGGTGCGCGTCTTCGCAGCGGAATCGAGGACGTCCGCGAAGCTATAGGCGCGGTGCAGCGCGTCGGCGCTATAGCCCAAGTCCAGGAGCCCCCGCTCGATCGAGGCAAGCACGCTCATCGGATCCGCACCGCGCGAAACAGCGGAAGCTGCCCGCTCTGATCTTGGGGCGCGAATTCCACTTCGAGCACATTCAGATGTGGGTCAAGATGCAGAAACAAGGTATCTGGATCACCCACACTGATACGAGCCATGCCTTCAGAGAGGAGCTCGCCATGCTCCATGGCTCGCAACGCTAGAACGCCGCCCCGTAGCGCCGGAAAGGGCACGCCCGAAAGAAGTTCGTGCAGCGCGTGGAGCAGCTCCTTGTGCGCCTGCAACTCAATCCTGAACCGCTCGCGCAGAACCACAGCAATGCGCAGCAGCAAGACTGTTTGCCAGCTATAGAGCGCAGGCCGACCCGGACCGCCGGCCTCGATATCGGGTGGAACGAGATCGCGCCGATGAGACCACTCCCGTAGCTGATTGGCGGTCAGGCCTGTCAATTTCTGCACCCGCCCAGCAGGGAACATGATCGCTAAGCTCCTGAATGGGTATGATGCCCTATTGCCGCAAAGAAACGGGTATGACACCCACTCCGTGAGGTTTAAACGGGCATCATATCCGCTTCAAGCCTGTTCTCCGATGACGGGCAAGAAACACCCATACTTCTCTTCGCACAACTTCAGTGGCGACGAGCAGCTTCGCTGCTTGCGCTCTGAACGGCTGCTTGCTGGGATGTCGTCGCACAGCATTCGGCGGGGCTGGACGGCCGCTGTGGGCCGGCACAAGACATCTATGCCGACCTCAGAAACTGGAGACGGAACCCATACAGCTTTATGGGGGAGCAGCGCGCAAGGGATCGCCGGCTCTGGTCTTAGCTGAATGTGCATCGGTGCTAACTTCACCAGCGGCCGTTGACTTGATCTCGGAGATCTGCAAACAACAGCTCGTGACAACCGCTTTTTGGCTAAGAATCTTTCCCAGCAACGCGTTGATCTGACTTGATAAACCTGCTGTGCGCATCGAATCCTACCGCCCCAGCCAGTCTTTCCTAAAGCGTTGAAATCAGGCGATTTTCGCCGCGGCATCTGCCGCTGATGGACAATTGTCCATCGCGGCTGTCCATCAGGAGCCCGCGCCCTTCTCGCGAGGGGACGGCGATGGGCGTGTGCAACTATGTGATCCGGCGAAGGGCGACCTATGCCTGGCGGCGGCGTCTGCCGGGGGGCGGGGCGGTGCAGGTCAGCCTGCGGAGCGCCTGCCCGTGGACAGCGCGGCGAGTCGGCGGCATCGTGACCGCCGAGAGCAACGAGGTTTTCGACAGGATGGCGGTGGACGGGTTGACGGTAGCGCAGGCGAAGCTGTGGCTGGATCATGTGGTCCAGCGCGAGCTGGCGAAGATCGCCAAGCTCGACGCGGTCTTCGCGAACGACGAAACGCCCGGCCGGTCGCGGGTCGAGCGCCGCAACCACCTCGTCCACGGCCATGCGCTGCAGATCCTGGCGCAGGACGGCCTCGGTGCCGTTGCCGGGGACCATGAGGCCGCGCTGGCTGGCGCCGGGCTGAACGAGCACGAGCGGGCGGGGGTCGCGCGCGACATGGACCAGATTCGCGACCAACTGGAGGTGACAGAGCGGGGGCTGCAGCGGGACCTGCGGACCGTCACGGGGCTGGAGGACGTCGAGCCGCTGGCGTGGATGCAGGCGCGCCAGCTCTATCTGCGCGGCCGGGCGGCGGCGTATCTGGCGCAGGACCAAGTGGCGACGCAGACGCGGGAGAACGACGCGGAGCGGGTGCTCGCCCTGGCGAAGATGCCTTCTGCGGCAGAGGGATCCTTAGGACCCGGCAGGGGAGGTCCTGCGCCGAGTCCTTCGTCGGGATCTCGCCCGGATCCGTTGGCGGATCCTGAAGGTCCTCAAGGCTCCTTTTCGGAGCCGAAGGATACTGGCTCGTCGGCAACGCGTGAAACTGAACCGGTCATTCGACCCGTGCCGGCAGCACCGCTGGCTCCCGCTTCGTCGTCCGCGCCCGACAGTCCCGACCCCGACTCTGGCTTCGACGCGACCCTTCCGGTGGTGGCCGAACGACTGATCCGCCGCAAGCTGCGGGCCGGGATGCAGGAGAAGGAGGCGGTTCAACTCCGCAAGCTCGCTGCCCTGTTCACCGAGGCGACCGGCGTCTCCGACGTAACCCGCCTGCGGCAGGCCGACTGCGCCCGTTTCCGCGAGGTCCTCGCCGAAATCCCCGCCGACTACCGCAAAAGCCCGCGCGAGCAGGCCATGACCATTCCCGAGATCCTTGCCTCCGCCAAGGATAACCCGGAGCGCAGGATCGGCCTAAGCCCCGCGACGGTGAACCGCACCCTCGGCCATCTCGGCCAGCTCCTCGCTCAGGCTCGCGCCGAAGGATTGCCGGTGGCACCGATCGACCTGACCATGCTGCGCGAACGGGACCGGGTCCGGGCCCGCGACAAGCGGCTGTCGTTCTCGCCGGACGAGGTGCGCCGCATCTTCGCGGCTCCGGTCTGGCAGGGCTGCCACTCTGAAGGCCGAAGACGGGTGCCGGGCAGTGTGATCATCCGCGACCCACTCTACTGGCTGCCGCTCATCGCAGCCTACACCGGCGCCCGGCGCGAGGAGATCGCGGGGCTTGAGGTTAAGGATCTGCGGCAGGAGGACGGCATCTGGCTCTTCGACATTCGCGAGAACGCCAACCGGGGGCTGAAGAACGCAACCTCCCGCCGGACAGTCCCGGTGCATCCTCACCTGATGGAGCTGGGCCTGCTCGACCAGCGCGAACGGGTGGGATCGGGCAATCTGTTCCCGGACCTGCGCCGGAAGGCCAAGCTCGCCAACCTTGGCGACAGCATCGACCACAGGTGGCGAAACGTTCTGGACGACCAGTTGGGCGACGCGCGGCAGGGGAAGTCCTTTCACAGCCTTCGCCATTACGTCACCGACCAGCTGCGTCGTGCCGGTGTCGAGAAATGGGTCCGCCTCGATCTCCTGGGCCATGCAGGAGAGGACATCGAAGACGAGGTCTATGGTGAAGCCGCCCCCCTGGCGATCAAGCTGGCGGCGCTCGAGAGACTTCCCCGGGTGATGTAAGGCGGAGACCTGCCAGAGGATCCTTGAGGCAGAAAAGGTTCTCCGGTATGATGAACGCATGACGAGATCGCTCCTCATACGCGCGACCTGCGCCGCCTGATCCTCGCGCAGCCCTGGCTGTGCCGGGTCCGGCGGTGTCTGCCGCGCGACCTGTGGACCGAGCCGAAGGCGATCTCTCATGCCCACCCTGCATCCTGCCCGTGTCCTGACGGGTAACTGGCCGACGACCTCGGCCGACCTCCGCGCCGTCACCGAGCGGCTGACGGACTTTCTCGAATGTCTGCGCGCGAGGCGCCCCGCGCCCGACCCGGATCCCGAGATCGAAGCGTGGTTCGAGCCGGCCGATGGGCCCTCCCCGCTGTCCGTGACCGACACGCGGCGCGTCCAGGTCCGCGCCCGGCGCTTCGTCGAACGCCGCGATGCAAGGCTGGAGGCTCTGCCGAACAAAAGCCGCTTCGGCCCGCAATTGACCGCGCTCACCCGTGGGGGCCGGGCCGCCTTTGTGAACGCGCACGAGGCCGACGAGATCGTCGCCGCCCTGCATGACCGCGCCCCTTGGATGGCGGCCGCCTCGTGCCGCGTGATGAAGGAGCTGCGGTGCCGCACCGCGCAGGGGCCGGGCTTGGCCGGGGCGGCGCCGATGATCCTCTCCGGCCCGCCGGGGATCGGCAAGTCGGCCTGGGCGCGGCATGTGGCGGAGCTGCTCGGGGTGCCGGTCATCCAGATCGACGTCGGCGCGGCGCAGTCCGGGGCCTTCTCCCTGGTCGGGGTCGAGCGCGGCTGGGGCAGCGCCGGGATCGGCATGCTGACTCCTCACCGAGCGGATCGCCAACCCCGTGGTTATCATCGACGAGATCGGGCTCGCCCGCGAGACGATGACCACCGCCGGCGGCGGGACCATGGCTGGCCTGATCCCGGCGCTGATGTCGCTGATCGAGCCCGTGACCGCGCAGAACTGGACGGACCCCTATCTGCGCGTGGGCTTCGACATGAGCCGGGTGACGTGGGTGATGACCACCAACGCGCATGGCCACTTGCCGCAGCCGCTGCTCGATCGCTGCCAGGTGGTGGACTGTCGCACGCCAACGCCGGCGGAATACGCGGGGACGCTGCAGCGGATGGGAGACGGGCGGCTTTGGGCCGAAGGAGACGCCGGAGATCCGGTGTTCCGGCTGCTGAGCGATCACCTCAGGCAGCATCCGCCGCGCAGCCTGCGCGCGGTGCGACGCCTGGTCGATCGGGCCGAGGAGATCAATGCGCGGGCAAAGGTGAACTGAAGGAGACGGGGCGATCCTTGCGGCAGAGGTTGAGGATCCTGCGCTGATCCGGCCGCGGAGGGCGGGCGGAGACGCAGGATCCTCCGGCCCCCCGTGGCTGACGCCAGCCGGGGTGGGGAGGGATGAATGAAGGGAAAAGAAACAGGGAAGGAGGGAGCGCTGAGGGAAGGCAAGGAAGGACTAGGCGGCAGGGTGGAGGGACGAGGGGGCGGCACGTTGAAGGGAGACGAAGGCGACACAGGAAACTGTGTCGATCGAACCAGGCAGCACCGGGAGGCCGCACGGTTGGAGCCGTCGTCGGGCGAAGGGCCGGGGACCACCTGAGCACGGGATAGCCCCTCCCCAAGACCCGGCCAACTTTTTTTTGGCGATCATGCTTTGGACTTTCAGTCCGCGCCGCTATCGAATCGGGGATGAACAGTCCTCGCATCCCGCGATCCCCCGCCGCCGCCCTGGCGGTCCGCCCGGCCCACCCGGCCGGCAGGGATCACGCGCAGACCCGTTCCAGATGCCTGACACCTCGCCTGTCCGCCGTTCCGGCGGACTCATGTCGGTGGCCCTCGGGCCGCCGGTTCTGGGGTGTTTCGAAAGAGGGGAGAAGAGCCGCCAGGCCCGGATCCCCTCTTCGCCGGAGAGCATCAGGACACCGTCGCGCGCAGCGTGACGGGGGCCTGATGCTAGTAGGTTCCACCGAAGAGGCAAACCCATGCTGATGACCCACAGCTTCGTGCCGGCGAACGATCCCCGCAGGTCAAACCCCCGCGCCGCCTCGATCCGCCTCGAGACCCGCAATGCCTCGCGGCTGTATTACCAGCGCGGCCATGATCTGCGGAAGGGCAAGCTGCCCGGGTATGTCCATCCTGAGAGGCTCGACCTGAACCGGGTGCTGATCCCCTATCCCCGCGTCTGCGAGGTTCGGGATATCTGCAAGGAGCGGCGCTCACAACGCGAGACGGAGCGCGCGATGTCTCGCACCGTCTCGATCGCCATGACCGGGATCGTCACCTTCGGCTCCGAGGCGGCGGTGATGTTCGACCGACTTTCCCCCGCCCAGCAGGACGCCGCGTTCCGGGATCTCGTGCAGGCTGCGGCGGATCGACTGAACACCTCGGTGTCCGGCCTGACCGTGCATCTCGACGAGACGACGATCCACGCCCATTTCGAGCTGGTCGGCTATACCCATGACGGCCATCCCCTGTCGCAGCGCACCCGGCCGGGGATCTTCTCGGAACTTCAGGACCTGACCGCCGAGATCATGAATCGCCATTGCCCCGGCATCGAGCGCGGCCGCCGCTACGGCGAGCGCCTCGCCAAGGGCGCCGAGTTCCGCGAGGTCCTCCACCGGAGCGTGAAGCAGCTGCACCACGACCTGCCCTATGATCTGGCCGAGGCCGCGGCAGAGGTGGCGGCAGGCCGCGAGCTTGTGCAGCGGCTGGAAGGCGACGCCGCGGCCCTCAAGGCCCGCGTCGCCGCCGTAAGGGACGAACTTGCGGCGCTCGAGCCCCGGCTGGCCGAACTGCGCGCTGAGGTCGCCGCCAACGAAGACCGCGTGGACGAGATGGACGGATACCTCGCGAAGGCGCAGACGGACCTCGAGAAGGCCAGCGTGGATGCCGCCCGGAGGGCTCAGGTCGCCAAGCGGATCAGGACCTACGCCAAGCGGCTCGCAGACCGGAACGCCGAACTACAGACCACTCAGGCCGCCCTGGCCGAGGTCATCTCACGCATGGAGGCGACCAGGGCATCGCACGAGGCTGACCTTGTCACCCTCCGGGCCGTTCGCGCGAACATGCTGCGCGATGCGAAGGCGGAGGCCGTGGCGTTGCAGGATCAGAGGGCCGCCAAGGCCGAGGCCGTCGCCGCAATGGAAGCCGCCGGGGCGGCCGAGGCAACGGCGCGTACCGAGGCGGCACGACTGGCACGGGAGAGCAATGCTGCAGCCGAGCAGTCCGCGCGCAAGGCCGCAGCAGAGATTACGCAGGCCGCGCAGGCCGAGGCCGACAGGATCACCCTCGCGGCGAAGGAGCAGGCAGAGACCATCATCGCCACCGCAACGGCAAAGTTCAGTCACGCACTCCGGACGCTGGAGCGGATCGCTGTCGAGGCCGAGGCCGGAACCCTTCGCGTTGATAACGCCGGCGCTCCGGTCGGCTCGACCCCGGGCCTGTTTGACACCGCCTCTCGCCCGCTCAGGCAGCTTGCGGCGCGCCTCGGGAAGGTCGTGATGTCGATCAGCGGCGCGTTGCGCAGCGCGCGGCGAGATGAGGAAGTCGCGGCCGTGGCTCGGCTTGAGGCAGAAGAAGCCCGTAAGCGGTATCGCCGGGGTCTGGAACTTCAGAAGATCTTCCGGGAGGCGGCAGTGGCCCACCTCGAACTCCTCGACCGGCAGATGGACGCCCTCCGCGATAAGGCCACCGGCGAAATCACGGACCCGGTCATGGCACGGTTCTTCACCAGGATCAGGGCGGGGGTCGAGGCGATGATCGAGGAGCAAAACAAGGTCGGAATCGAGCCTGGCCCATCCGCGACGCTTTAGAGACGCCTCGCCTGTGACCACAGCGCGCTTTCGCCGGACCACCCTCACGCTCGCGTAATGACTTCCGCCTGCTGAAGTATTAGCGCCACTTCAGGACGCCGCAAGCTTAGCCTTAGCGGGATCATATCGGTAGCGGCCAATTGATCCATTCTTAATTCTCTCAACGGCCTCGTCGATGAAGAATAACGGCACGAGAAATAACTCGCCTGGCATCACGGGGCGGCCGAAACGATCGTAGACCGTAATGTCTATCTGCGCAGATCCGAAAATGCAGTGAATAAGCTGCTCGAGCTTGCTTCGACAAATATTGAACAGCTTATATGAGGCAACGATCTCAACGTCGGCCATCAAGAACGTCGGTTGCAATCTGGCACCCGAGATGCACTTTTTAACGTCTAGGTTCGTGCCGCCGATCTTGTGGACCATGACCTGCCACTGAACTTTCATCCAACGGCGACCGGAGCCGGGTTTGTGTTTACGCCTGTTGGCGCGGGT
>NZ_JBHMQU010000084.1:0-18687 GCF_042435015.1 Paracoccus panacisoli
GGGCGCCTGCGGGGCCGGCTGCGGCGCGGGCGTCGGGGGCTGCGGGGCAGGGGCAGGGGGCTGCGGCGCGGGCGCAGGCTGATGGGTCGGCGCCGGCGCAGGCGCAGGGCGCGGCGCAGCCGCCGCCTCGTCCGTCCCCTGGCCGATCAGGTCATCCAGCCCCGTCCCGATCTTCGAGGACGACTTGGTCAGACGCTCGCGCAGCTTGGAAAAGAACGACATGGCCGGCCCCCGTGACTTTGCGCTCTCCCTAAAGCACGCGGCGCGGAAAGGGAAACCCCGCACCGGTCAGGCCGACGCCTCGGCCCGATCCAACGCACCAAACGAAAACGGGCGGCGCCGCAGCGCCGCCCGTCAATCCTACGCCAGAAACAAATCAGGCCTTGCCGAGGTAGATGTCCACCAGCTTGCCCAGCATCGCCAGCGCATCCTCGCGCGAGCGCTGGAAGCTGTTGCGGCCGATGATCGAGCCGTTGCCGCCGCCGTCGCGGATGGCGATGGCATCCTCGTAGACCGCGTCCGACCCCTTGGCCGCACCGCCCGAGAACACCACGATCCGGCGCCCGCCGAAGGCCGCCTGCATGCAGTGCTCGACGCGCTTGGCCTGGGTCGAGATGTCGATCCCCTGGTCCTCATAGACCTTCTTGGCGTCCTTGTTCTCGAGGTGGTCGGTCGAGAGCTTGATCTTGATGATGTGCGCGCCCAGAAGCGCCGCGATCTGCGCGGCATAGGCCGCGATGTCGATGGCGGTCTCGCCGTCCTTGGTGATCGCCTCGCCGCGCGGATAGGACCAGATCACCGTCGGGATGCCGACCGAGGCCGCCTCGGCGCGCATCTCCGAGATCTCCTCGAACATGTCGAGCGCCATGTCCGAGCCCGGGTAGATGGTGAAGCCGATGGCCGCGCAGCCCAGACGCAGCGCGTCCTGCACGGTCGCCGTCACCGCCTGGTTCTTGCCCGCGGTGTCCGACATCAGCGAGTTGGCCGAGTTGCACTTGAGGATCGTCGGGATCTGGCCCGCGAAGCTGTCGGCCCCGGCCTCGATCATGCCCAGCGGCGCGGCGTAGGCGTTCAGGCCCGCGTCGATGGCCAGCTGGTAGTGATAGTGGGGATCGTAGCCGAGCGGGTTCTTGGCGAAGCTGCGCGCCGGGCCGTGCTCGAAGCCCTGGTCGACGGGCAGGATGATCATCTTGCCGGTGCCGGCCAGCTTGCCCGTCATCAGCATCCGGGCCAGATTGCCCTTCACGCCCGGGTTCTCGCCCTCGTAGTTGGCGAGGATCTTCTTGACGGTGTCGGTCATCTGCATCGGAGGCGCTCCACGGTTCACGGATCAGGTTGGCGACCCCTTAGCAGACCGCCGGGCGAGGGAAAGGCCGGTTGCGCTAACGGCTGCAGCGGGGCGTCAGCGCCTCGGGTTGAGGGTACGGCACGGCGGCCCTTCTGCGGGAACCCTGCCACGCCGGCGGGGGTTCTGGTTCCACACCGGGTGCGCACCCCGACCCGCACCGCCCGACACCCCACCGCCCTTCCGCAGCGAGGTAGCCTCATGTCCCACAACGAAAACACGCCCGAGCGCAGCGCCCGCCGCCACAGCCCGGCGCTAATCGCCATCGTCGCGGCGCTGCTGCTGGCCGGCATCGCGGCGCTGGTGTTCGGCTGGATGAACGGCCGCCCCGAGCCGGTGGGCGAGCACGCCCCGGCCTCGGACGCGGTCAGCACCACGACGCCGGGCGCGGCCCCCGCGGCCACCGACGCGGCGGTGCCGGCGGCCCCGGCGACCACCACACCGCCCGCCACCACGACGCCGCCCGCCACCACCACCGGCCCCGCGGCGACCACCCCGGGCGCGAGCAACTGACCGCAGGCCCGCGATGCAGAAAGGGGCGGCCCGGCGGGCCGCCCCTTCTTCATGTCCACTCGACGCTGCGCCTCAGCGCTTGGAATCGATCAGCGCCGCGACGCCGGGCAGGTCCTTGCCCTCCATCCACTCGAGGAAGGCGCCGCCCGCCGTCGAGATGAAGGTGAAGTCCTGCGCCACGCCCGCCTTGTTCAGCGCCGCCACCGTGTCGCCGCCGCCGGCGACCGAGACGAGCTTGCCCTCGCGCGTCAGCTCTGCCGCGGCCTGGGCTGCGGCGTTGGTGGCCGCGTCGAACGGCCGGATCTCGAAGGCGCCGAGCGGGCCGTTCCAGATCAGCGTGTGCGCAGCGGCAAAAACGCCGCGGATCGCCTCGACCGTCTGCGGGCCCGCGTCGAGGATCATCGCGTCGGGCGGGCAGGCCTCGGCCGGGACCAGCTCGTGCGGCGCGTCCTCGCGGAACTCGCGCGCCACCACCACGTCGACGGGCAGGTGAATCTGGCAGCCGGTCTCGGCGGCCTTGGTCAGGATGTCGCGGGCGGTGTCGGCCATGTCCGGCTCGGCCAGCGACTTACCGATTTCGACCCCCTTGGCCAGCAGGAAGGTGTTGGCCATGCCGCCGCCAATGATCAGGTGATCGACCTTCTCGACGAGATTGCCGAGCAGCTCGAGCTTGGTCGAGACCTTGGCCCCGCCGACCACCGCCGCCACCGGCCTCTCGGGCTCACCGAGCGCGGCGTTGAGGGCGTTCAGCTCGGCCTCCATCAGCAGGCCGGCGCCGGCGGGCAGCAGACGCGCCACGCCTTCGGTCGAGCTGTGGGCGCGATGGGCGGCCGAGAAGGCGTCGTTCACATAGACCTGCCCCAGCGCCGCGAGCGAGGCGCTGAAAGTCGGGTCGTTCGCCTCTTCCCCCGGATAGAAGCGGGTGTTCTCGAGCAGCAGGACGTTGCCCGGCTGCAATGCTGCGACCGCGCGCTTGGCGTCGCCGCCGATCGCGTGCTCGGCGAAGGCCACGGGCTGGCCCAACGCCGCCTCAAGCGCCGGGAGGACCTGGCGCAGGCTCATCGTCTCGACCGGCTGGCCCTTGGGGCGGCCGAAATGCGCCATCAGCACCGGGATGCCGCCCTTGGCCTGGATGGCCTTGATGGTCGGCACGATCTTCTCGATGCGGGTGGCGTCGGTCACGCGCCCGTCCTCGACCGGGACGTTCACGTCCACGCGGGTCAGGACCACCTTGCCGTCGAGGTCCAGGTCGTCGATGGTGTGGAAACGGGGCATGGTCTCTTACTCCTCGCGGGCGCGGTGCTGGCGCCTTGTCCGACAGCTTCACGGTCGCGTCAACTCATCGTCAACCCCGCGGCGGCCGGGCGGCATGGACCCGCAGCCCTCCGTTGGGCGTTGCGGGGGCACGGTTCGCGGCCTAGACCGGCCGCCGGACACCGATCCCGGACCAACGACGAGGAGACCCCGATGGCCGAAATGAAGGACGCCGAGAACACCATCATCATCGAGCTGAAGGACGGCCCGGTGGTGATCGAGCTGCTGCCCGACGTGGCGCCCAAGCACAGCGCGCGGATGAAAGAGCTGGCCCGCGCCGGCAAGTATGACGGGGTCGCGTTCCACCGCGTGATCGACGGCTTCATGGCCCAGACCGGCGACGTCGAGCATGGCCGCGAGGGCGGCGACGCGCGGCGCGCCGGCACCGGCGGGTCGGACCGGCCGGACCTGCCGGCCGAGTTCTCGAAGCTGCCGCATTCGCGCGGCACGCTGGGGGCGGCGCGGTCGTCGAACCCGAACAGCGCCAACAGCCAGTTCTTCATCAACTTCAAGGACAACGACTTCCTGAACGGGCAGTACACGGTCTACGGCCGCGTCGTCTCGGGGATGGAGTTCGTGGACAAGATCACCCGGGGCGAGCCGCCGGCGAACCCCGACCGGATGATCTCGGTCAAGGTGGCTGCCGATGCGTAAGCTGTTCCTGTCCTCCGCCCTGATCCTCGCCGCCGGCGTGGCCCAGGCCCAGGTCGCGGCCCCCAAGGCCACCGACGGCCCCGGCCCGAACATGGTGATCGAGGTCGCCGACGCCGCCGGCCAGCCCAAGGGCAAGATCGTGCTCGACCTCTATGCCGACAAGGCACCGAACCACGTCGAGCGGCTGACCACGCTGGCCCAGCAGGGCAAGTATGACGGGGTGGTGTTCCACCGCGTGATCGACGGCTTCATGGCCCAGACCGGCGACGTCCAGCACGGCCGCCACGACGGCGACACGAGCCAGGCCGGCATGGGCGGGTCCGACCTGCCCGACCTCAAGGCCGAGTTCAGTGACGTGACGTTCGGGGCGGGCACCGTCGGTATGGCCCGCTCGGCCGACCCGGACAGCGCCAACAGCCAGTTCTTCATCGACCTCGCGCCGGCCAACTTCCTCGACGGGCAGTACACCGTCGTGGGCCAGCTGATCGAGGGCTGGGACGTGCTCAACGCGATCAAGAAGGGCGACCAGGCGGCGAACGGCGCGGTCGAGAAGCCCGACTACATGAGCAAGGTGACGATCACGCCGTAAGGCGGGTGCGTTGAAATGCTGATGGCCCGCCGGATCGGCGGGCCATCGACGTTTTTGGGCGCGGCGATGCGCGCTTTTTTGTTAATAAGCCTCTCGGTCCTTGCTCGGTCGGGTGATGATGTCGGGCGCGGACGAACAGCACTCACAGCTAGCGTGCCGCGTTCACATAAAGGCGCTCCACAGCCCGAACATCGGCAAGGGTCCGCACGCGGGTGTACGGTCATCGCGCCCCGGCCCGCCTCACTCCTTGAAGCTGCGGCTGTCCTTGAGCTGATCCCAGGCCCAGACGACCTCCTGCAGCCGGTCCTCGTCCGAGCGGTCGCCACCGTTCATGTCAGGGTGAAGATCCTTCACCAGCGATTTGTATTGCTTGCGGATTTCCGCGCGCGTCCAGCTGTCGCGGGCGTCGAGGATCTCGAGCGCGCGGCGCTCGGTCGGGGGCAGCTTGCGGGTGGCGCGGCTGCGCGCCTCGGGGTTGGTGCCGTTGGCGCCGAGGATCTCGAGCGGGTCGTTGACCCCGTGACGCGCCCAGGCCTGTTCCTGCGTCGCGCGGCCCAAGGGGCGGGTCGGACGCTCCCACACGGTCGCGTTGTCCAGAAACTCCTGGAACTCGGCCTCGGACTGGCCCTGGAAATAGTTCCAGTTGGCGTTGTACTCGCGCACGTGGTCCTTGCAGAACCAGAAGTAGTCGTCGAGCTGCTTGGGCGACTTGGGCGCCCGGTACTGCCCGGGCTCGGAACATCCGACCTTGTCGCAGCGCCGGGTCGACGTCTCGAACGCACCGGACATCCCGCGCCGGCCCTTGGCGCGGCGCTTCTTGTCCGACGCGGCGGACATATCGAAACCGAACGGGTCGCTGTTGGTCATGGGGCCCTGCTTTTCGACTCGGGACCGGGAGTGTAGGGCATTTGAACCCGAGGGAAAGAGGAACCGGCCCCATGACGCGAGAGATTGCCGACGAGATGCGCGAAAGGCTGGCCACGCTGGCGCCCACCCGGCTCGAGGTCATCGACGAGAGCCACCAGCACCACGGCCACGCCGGCTGGCGCGAGGGCGGCCAGACCCACTGGCGTATCCGGATGAGCGCCCCGGCGCTGGCCGGGCTGAGCCGCGTCGAGCAGCACCGGCTGGTGAACCGCACGCTGGGCGACATCGTCCCGCGCATCCACGCGCTGGCGCTCGAGCTGTCGGCCGACTGAGCAGCACCACCCCCGCACGCCCCGTGTTAGCGCCCCCAGTCTTGCCGCGGCGGGGGGGCGGGCGTAACAGCGGCCAAACCCGCAGGAGACCTGATGATGACCGCGCCCAAGGATTTCAACGACCGGATGCTCTCGCTGGGCCTCGCCCGGGTGAGCGAGGCGGCAGCCCATGCCTCGGCGCGCCTCATCGGCCGCGGCGACGAAAAGGCCGCCGACCAGGCCGCGGTCAACGCCATGCGCGAGCAGCTCAACATGCTCGACATCAAGGGCGTCGTGGTGATCGGCGAGGGCGAGCGCGACGAGGCGCCGATGCTCTATATCGGCGAGGAGGTCGGGACCGGCACGGGCCCCGAGGTGGACATCGCGCTCGACCCGCTCGAGGGGACGACGCTGACCGCCAAGGACATGCCGAACGCGCTGACCGTGATCGCCATGGCGCCGCGCGGCACGCTGCTGCACGCGCCCGACGTCTATATGGACAAGCTGGCGGTGGGGCCGGGCTATGCGCAGGACGTCGTCAGCCTCGACATGACGCCGACCGAGCGGGTGCACGCGCTGGCCAAGGCCGGCGGCGTGAAGCCCGAGGACATCACTGTCTGCATCCTCGAGCGCCCGCGCCATGAAGAGATGATCGCCGAGGTCCGCGCCACCGGCGCCGCGATCCGCCTGATCACCGACGGCGACGTGGCCGGTGTCATGCACGTGGCCGAGCCCGAGAAGACCGGCATCGACATGTACATGGGCTCGGGCGGCGCGCCCGAGGGGGTGCTCGCGGCCTCGGCGCTCAAGTGCATGGGCGGGCAGATGTGGGGCCGGCTGCTGTTCCGCAACGACGACGAGCGGGGCCGCGCCGCCAAGGCCGGGATCACCGACCTGAACCGCATCTATTCGCGCGACGAGATGGTGACGGCGGACGTGATCTTCTCGGCCACCGGCGTCACCAACGGCTCGATCGTGCAGGGGCTGCGGCGCGAGCCGCAGTTCATCGAGACCGAGACGATCCTCATGCGCTCGAAGACCGGGTCGGTGCGGCGGGTGTTCTACCGCAACCCGATCCGCTGACCTGAACCGGCGGCGCGGCGCGGGCTGCGCCGCCGATGGGTCTCCGGGCCGGACAGACGCCGCCCCTTGGCGCGTGGCCCGAGGGGGTTGCCTAAGGCGGCCGCCTTGGCGACAAGCGCGCCATGACCGCATTCCTGAATGTCGAGGCGTCGCTAACCGGCCGCCGCTGGGCCGGCCCCGATCCCGCCGAAGAGCGTCTGGCCGAGGGGCTGGCGCAGGCCGCCGCCCTGCCGCTGCCGGTGGCCCGCATCCTCGCCGCGCGCGGTGTCGCGCCCGAGGCGGCGGGCGGCTATCTGGAACCCAAGCTGCGCGACCTGCTGCCCGACCCGCTGTCCTTGCGCGACATGGGCGTGGCGGCCGAGCGGCTGGTGGCCGCGGCCGTGGGCGGCGAGCGGATTGCGGTCTTTGCCGATTACGACGTGGACGGCGGCGCTTCTGCGGCGCTGATCCTCGCCTGGCTGCGCGCCCAGGGACGGGATGCGACGCTCTACATCCCCGACCGGATCGACGAGGGCTACGGCCCCAACGCCCCCGCCATCGCGGCGCTGGGGGCGGCCCATGACCTGATCGTCTGCGTCGACTGCGGGACGCTGAGCCACGAGGCATTGGCTGCCGCGGGGCGGGCCGAGGTCGTCGTCCTCGACCACCACCAGGGCGGCGAGACGCTGCCCCCGGCGCTCGCCGTAGTGAACCCCAACCGGGCCGACGAGGACGGCAGCCTCGGCCATCTCTGCGCCGCGGGGGTGGTGTTCCTGACGCTGGTGCAGGCGAACCGCGGCCTGCGGGCGCGGGGGCTGGCCGAGCCCGCGCTGATTCCGCTGCTCGATCTCGTGGCGCTGGCCACGGTGGCCGATGTGGCGCCGCTGATCGGGGTGAACCGCGCCTTCGTGCGGCAGGGCCTCGCCATCATGGCCCGGCGCGAGCGGCCCGGGCTGGTGGCGCTGGCCGATGCCGCGCGGCTCGACGGGCCGCCCTCGGCCTTCCACCTCGGGTTTCTGCTCGGGCCGCGGATCAACGCGGGCGGCCGGGTCGGTCGCGCCGACCTCGGCGCGCTGTGCCTGAGCTGCGGCGACCCGTCCGAGGCGGCGCGGCTCGCCGCCGAGCTCGACGCGCTGAACCAGGACCGCCGCGCGATCGAGGCCGGGGTGCGCGCCGAGGCCGTGGCCCAGGCCGAGGCGCGCGGCGACGCGAGCCTCGCCTGGGCGGCCGGCGCGGGCTGGCATCCGGGCGTCGTCGGCATCGTAGCCGCCCGGCTGAAAGAGGCGAGCGGCCTGCCCTCGGTCGTGATCGGTGTGGCGGGCGGGGTGGGGAAGGGCTCGGCCCGCTCGGTCCCCGGCGTGGACATCGGCCGCGCGGTGCAGCGGCTGGCCGCAGAAGGGCTGATCGAGAAGGGCGGCGGGCACGCGATGGCCGCCGGGCTGACGGTGGCCGAGGCGGCGATTCCCGCAGCGATGGCGCGGCTGTCCGAGCTGCTGGCCCCGGCGCTCGCGGGGCGGGCCGAGGCCGGGCGGCTGCGGATCTCCGGCCTGCTCGACCCGGCCTTCGCCACCGTCGATCTGCTCGAGGCGCTGGATCGCGCCGGGCCGTTCGGGGCGGCGGCGCCCGCGCCGCGGTTTGCGCTGGCCGACGTGATCCTCGAGCGGGTCGAGACGATGGGCGACGGCCACCTGCGCTTGCGCGCCCGGAGCCCCGGCGCGCCGGCGCTCGACGCGATTGGCTGGGGGGCGATGCAGGGCCCGCTAGGCCCCGCGCTGCTTGGCGCGCACGGGCGGCGGTTCCACCTCGCCGGGCGGCTCGACCTGTCGGTCTGGGGCGGCCGGCGGCGCGTGCGCCTGCGTCTGGACGACGCCGCGCCGGCGGCCTGAGGCGCGGGGCAGGGCGGCCCGACCCCCGGGCGGGGCGGGGCCGAGAGGAAAGATCGCCGAGGGGATCATTTTCTGCTTGCGGCCCCCGGCAGGGTCGCCTAAACACCGCTCCACGCCGCGCAGCAGACGCTGAGAGGCGCCACGGTGGCCCGTTCGTCTATCGGTTAGGACGTCAGGTTTTCAACCTGAAAAGAGGGGTTCGACTCCCCTACGGGCTGCCAAAATATTTTCCATTGCGTGAAAATATGATGCAACCCATCTGGTCCCGGAGCTTCGGGACGATGGGCACAATAACTTTAGTTCTAACTGATCATACCACCGTCGAAACGACGTCGTTTGTGATTTCTTGGACTCGCTCCCCATTTCTGGGCGCGCCAGAAATTGCAGATCAGGGTCCGGTAATCTAGATGGCTAATCGGGGTTATTTCCGGACGGGAGATCTGTTTCGGCCAGCGCCGTCTTATACGCGTTCATCGCCGCACCGAAGGCGAGCGCAGCTGCGGCGTTCGACACCATGTATTCCTCTGTAACGCCCGTCTGAGAGCGGAAGGCGATTTGCCTATAGAGACAGTTCGGGATTGCGTAGTTCTCTTTGAAGCGGCGATCCGGTGAACCGTCCTTGTTCGTCTTTGCCCATGTCTGGCCGACGGCCTCAGCATCCCGAGGGACACTCTCCGTCTCGTGGAACCGCACCCCGTCAGTCGTGACCTGCAAATCCCGTATATCGATCAAAGCGAACGCACCATCGGCACGCGGAATGACTGCCACGCCGGGGTAGATCAGAATGTCGCCTCCGTTGACGTTCTCGAAGCGCATTGCACGTCCAGAAAACTGGATCAAATCATTTGAGATGAACTCCAACACAGCTGGGAACAGATTGACTGTCCGGTCGGCAAGGGTTCGCTCTACAAATCGGTTCGTTAATCTGTCCGCCGTCACGTCCCATTTCTTGTCGCTGAGTTTCAGCGCATCGAAGGCGCGAACCATTGAGGAGTAAGCGCGCTGGGCGGCCTCACCTGCTTCGAATGTGATTTCAATCTTGGTGTTTTCCTGCCAGTTCGAGAGGCGGGCGACTTCCGCCCGGGTGACCGGCAGGGTCGCCTCGAGTTCAGAAATCCATCTCTTGTAGAACCAATGAAACAAGCTCCGCTTGCGGCGGGTCAGTTCCCCGTGCTGTTTCGCCTCTTCTTCCCGCGCCTCGTTCAGGTCAGTTTTTACTAGCGCCTGCTGTTCGCGGGCCTTCGCGATCAGGTCGCGTAGCGGCAGAAGCGAATTGCTGGTCAGTACCTCCACCGAGGCGCTGGCGATCTCGTTCATGCCTGTCTGCGGCATATAAACCATCGCTGAGGCCGGGCTATTCCCTCCCGCGGGGCTTTTGACCGGAGGCGGCATGAAGCCAACCGGTGTAGGCTCCGGCCGTGGTAAGGGGTTTCCGGCTTGCCCGACCGGCAAGACCAAGGCGCTGTATGAAATCCCGCTGCCCGGTACCCCGACTGTGGCGCGGACCCCTCGCCTCCCGATGTTGACCGTAGCGCCGCGGACACCAATGCTTGTGCTGATGCCGCGCTTGCCGACGTTTATCCGCACGCCGGGGAACAGTGTAAATGTCTGTCTGAAACGGAGTGTCACGTCACGACCTCGGAGACTCTTGGTTCAGTTTAAACGGACTTCACCTTTCGGTTGACAGAGCAAGCTGACTTCGGCCCGGGCTCGCGAGGTGTGGAGCCATACCAATGCGGGTTAGGCGAAAAAACCGGCATGGGTGCCACCCGCTCACGAGTGAACAGGTTGGCATCCCGATCGCACCCTCACTCTTCTTGATGGCTTCGCGCACCGCTTTCCCTCAGTGCACGGCAAATCCGTTGCCTGCGCCCAGAACCGGATCGCGCGCCGGCCGGGGCAGCTCGACCTCCGCATCGCCCGCGCCGTCCTGCAGATCGGGCGACACCCCACTCGGATAGGCGCCCACCACCGCGAAATCCGCGCTCGAGCCCAGGTTGCAATGGGCCAGCCCGGCCGGGATCACCACCACGTCGCCGGCGGCGATGTCGTGGACCTCGCCCGCTGGGCCGCCGAGTTGCAGCCGGGCGGTGCCGGCGTAGCAGCCCAGCACCTCGTGCGTCGTCGCGTGGTAGTGGTGGTGGGCATAGACGCCGCCCCGCCACGTCCCCGACCAGCCGTTCGCCGCAAACCGGCCCTCGAACCACGCCGGGTCGGCCGGGCCCGCGGCGCGGTGGATCAGCGGCCGCTGATGGGCGGGGACGCTCACCGCCTCAGCCGCGCGATCAGCGACGAGGTGTCCCAGCGCCCGCCGCCCATCGCCTGCACCTCCTTGTAGAACTGGTCGACCAGCGCCGTGACCGGCAGGCTGGCGCCGGTCTCGTCCGCGGTGTCGAGGCAGATGCCCAGGTCCTTGCGCATCCAGTCCACCGCGAAGCCGAAGTCAAAGGCCCCCTCGGCCATCGCCTTGTGGCGGTTCACCATCTGCCAGCTGCCGGCGGCGCCCTGGCTGATGACCTCGACCACCTCGGGGATCGAGAGCCCGGCCCGCTCGGCGAAGTTCAGCGATTCGGCGAGGCCCTGCACCAGCCCCGCGATGGCGATCTGGTTGGCCATCTTGGTCAACTGCCCCGCGCCGCTGTCGCCCATCCGCCGGCAGATGCGGGCGTAGGCGGCGATCACCGGATCGGCCCGCGCGTAATCCTCGGGCGTGCCGCCGCACATGATCGAGAGCTGCCCGTTCTCGGCCCCCGCCTGCCCGCCCGAGACGGGGGCATCGACGAAGCCCAGCCCCGCGGCGCGCCCGGCCTCGGCCAGTTCGCGCGTGACCCTGGCCGAGACGGTGGTGTGATCGACGAAGAGCGCCCCCGCCGCCATGCCCGCAAAGGCGCCGTCGGGGCCGAGGCAGACCGCGCGCAGGTCGTCGTCGTTGCCGACGCAGGCCATCACCACCTCGGCGCCCTCGGCCGCCGCGCGCGGGGTGGGGGCGGTGCGGCCGGTGTGCCGGGCGGCCCAGTCGGCGGCGCGGGCAGGGGTGCGGTTGTAGACCGTGACCGCGTGCCCCGCCGCCGCCAGATGCCCGGCCATCGGGAACCCCATCACCCCCAGCCCCAGAAATGCCACCCGTGCCATGCCGTCCCCCCGATTGCCCGTCTGCGCGCCGCCCGCCCCTCGCGCGTTGAAAACCCGCGCCGGCTGGCCTATCAGCAGGGCCACATTCCATCGCCCCCGCGGGACGGTCAACCGGCCTGCCGACGCTTCCAAGGACCAGCCCCCCACCATGCTGACGCTGTTTCGCTGGCTCGTCCGGCTGACGATCGGGCTGATCCTCGGGCTTGTCGCGGCCGTGGCGCTGGTCTGGTATTTCGCCGTCCGCTCGCTGCCGGGCTATGACGAGAGCTTCGACCTTGCCGGGATCGAGCAGCCGGTCGAGATCGTGCGCACCACTGAAGGGGTGCCGCATATCCTCGCCCAGACCGACCACGACGCGTTCTTCGCGCTCGGGCTCGCCCATGCACAGGACCGGCTGTTCCAGATGGTCGTGCTGCGCCGCGCCGCGCAGGGGCGGCTGGCCGAGCTGTTCGGCGCCCGCGCCTATGCCAGCGACGACCTCGCCCGCCGGCTCGGGCTGTGGCGCACGGCGCAGGCCTCGCTCGCCGCGCAGGACGAGGCGACGCAGGCGGCGCTCAAGGCCTATGCCGACGGGGTCAACGCCTGGGTCGAGCAGGTCAACAGCGGCGCCCGCGGCCGGGGCGCGCCCGAGTTCTTCCTGCTGCCCGGTGACATCACCTATTGGCAGCCGGCGGATTCGCTCGCCATCCTCAAGCTGATCGCGGCCGGCGCCACCACGCAGGCCGTGGCCGAGATCGAGCGCGCGCAGGTGTCGCTCGCCGTCCCCGAGCGCGCCGCGGACCTCGTCGGCGCGGCGGGAGAGCCGCCCTTGCCCGCATATGCCGGGCTCTTTGGCGAGGGCGCGCTGTTCCAGCCGCTCGCCGCAGGCGGGGCCGAGGGGGCGCGGGGCGACGCCGCGCGTACGGCGGGTCCGGGCGATGCCGCGGCCGCCTGGGCCGCGCGGCTGCTGGGCTATGTGCCGCTCTTCGAGGGCACCTCGGCCAACGCCTTCGCGGCCGTGGCCGAGCGCACCGCGGCCGGCGCCCCGATCCTCGCCAACGATCCCCATGTGGCGCTGACGGCGCCGTCGCTGTGGTACCTCGCCCGCATGGACCTGCGCGCGGGCAGCGTGATCGGCGGCACCATCCCGGGCATCCCCGCGGTGCTCTCGGGGCGCAACCCGACGCTCGCCTGGGGGCTGACCCCGGCCGCGATCGACGACCAGGATCTGGTGATGGAGGAGGTGCAGCCCGGCGCCCCTGACCGCTATCTCGGTCCCGGCGGCTGGCGCGACTTCGTCACCACGCACGAGATCATCCGGGTGCGCGACGCCGAGCCGCGCCGCATCACGCTGCGCGAATCGCTGGCCGGACCGGTGATCCCGCCGGCGCATCTGGGGCTCGCCTCGGTGACGCCCGCGGGCTTCGTCCCGGCGCTGCGCTGGACGGGGCTCGCCACCGACGACCGAACGATGAGCGCGCTGGTGGCGCTGATGGCCGCCCCGGACCGCGCCGCCGCCCGCCGCGCGGTCGAGGCGGTGGTGGCCCCCGCGGTCGAGGTTACGCTGGCCGACAAGGCCGGGGTGGCGCAGGTGCTGGCCGGGGCGATCCCGATCCGCGGCGATCACCCGACCGGCGGGCGGATGCCGGCCCCGGGCAGCGATCCCCGCACGACGTGGCAGGGGCTGGTGCCCCCGGGCGACCCGCGCCGCGAGACGCAGCCCGCGCAGGGGCTGGTGGCCGCGACCGGGGGAGAAATCCCGGGCAGCGCCGTGGGTGCGGGCGCGGCTGCGCCCGGAGCGGCGGCGCCCGCCGGGAGTGCGACGCCTGTGCCCATCGGTGCGATAGGGGCATCCGGCGCTGAGGCGAGGACCGGCGCCGCGGTGACGACTGCACCGGCCGCCGGAGCCGGATCGGCCGTCCCCTCCGCACCCGCAACGCCGAACACCGACCAGCCTGCGCCCGCGCAACCCGCCGCGCCGGCGCCCGCCGGTCCCGCGACGGCCCCGGCCACCGGCCCGCTCGCGCTCGGCTTCGACCGCGACGACCCGCTGCGCCTCGCGCGCCTGCGCCGCCTGCTCGCGGCGCGCGAAATCCACTCGCGCGACAGCTTCATCGACGCCCAACTCGACACCGTGAGCCCGGCGGCCCGCGCGCTGCTGCCGCTGGTCGGCGCCGACCTGTGGTTCACCGGAGAGCCCGCGCCCCCCGGCACGCCCGAGCGCCAGCGGCAGGACGCGCTCGGCCTGCTGGCCGAGTGGGACGGCAACATGGGCGAGCACCTGCCCGAGCCGCTGATCTACGCTGCCTGGATGGCGGCGCTGCAGGACCGGCTGGTGCATGACGAGCTGGGGGCGCTCGCCCCCGTGGTTGCGGGGCGGCTGCGGCCGGCGTTCATCGACCGGGTGTTCCGCAACACCGGCGGCGCGGGGGTGTGGTGCGACGTGGTGCAGTCGGCGCCGGTCGAGGATTGCGTGACCATCGCCCGCCGGGCGCTCGACGCGGCGCTGGTCGATCTGACCGCGCGCTTCGGCCCCGACGTGACGAGCTGGCGCTGGGGCGACGTCCACGCCGCGCGCCACCTGCACCCGGCGCTCGGCCGGATGCCGGGGGTGGCCTGGGTCGTGAACCTCGTGCAGTCGATCTCGGGCGATGGCTCGAGCCTCGCGCGCGCCGGCACGCTGGGCGAGGGCGCCGACCCGTGGCAGGCCGTCACCGGGGCGGGGTTCCGCGGCGTCTATGACCTCGCCGACCCGGACAGCTCGGTCTTCGTAATCTCGACCGGCCAGTCGGGTCACCCGCTCTCGCGCCACTACGACGACGTCGCCGAACGCTGGCGGCGGGGGGAGTACATTGCCATGTCGCTCGACCCCACGCTGGCGCGGGCAGGGGCGTCGGGGGTGACGTGGCTGAGGCCCGCCAAGGCGGAATAGAAAACGCCCGCCGGATGGGACCGGCGGGCGCATCGTTTCCCAATCGCTGAAAGGTCAGACCGCGCCCTTCAGCGCCTCGACCAGGTCCGTGCGTTCCCAGCTGAACCCGCCGTCCGCCTCAGGCGCGCGGCCGAAGTGGCCGTAGGCGGCGGTGCGGCGGTAGATCGGGCGGTTCAGGTTCAGGTGGTCGCGGATGCCCGAGGGCTTGAGGTCCATCACCGCCCTCACCGCGCGCTCGATCTCGGCGTTCGGGATCTCGCCGGTGCCGAAGGTGTCGGCATAGATCGACAGCGGCTCGGCCACGCCGATCGCGTAGGAGAGCTGGATCACGCAGCGCTTCGCCAGCCCCGCCGCGACCACGTTCTTGGCCAGATAGCGCGCCGCATAGGCCGCCGAGCGGTCCACCTTGGTCGCGTCCTTGCCCGAGAACGCGCCGCCCCCATGCGGGGCGGCGCCGCCATAGGTGTCGACGATGATCTTGCGCCCGGTCAGGCCGGCGTCCCCGTCCGGCCCGCCGATCACGAACTTGCCGGTCGGGTTGACGTGCCACACCGTCTCTTTGGTCAGCCAACCCTCGGGCAGGACCTCGCGGACATAGGGCTCGACGATGGCGCGGATGTCGTCCGAGGTCTGGAACTCGTCGTGGTGCTGGTGGCTGACGACGATCTGGGTCACCCCCACCGGCTTGCCGTTCTCGTACCGCACCGACAGCTGCGACTTGGCGTCGGGGCCCAGCGTCGGCTGCTCACCCGACTTCCGCGCCTCGGCCAGGCGGCGCAGGATCGCATGGGCATACTGGATCGGCGCCGGCATCAGCTCGGGCGTCTCGTCCACGGCATAGCCGAACATGATCCCCTGGTCGCCGGCGCCGTCCTTGTCCACGCCCTGCGCGATATGCGCCGACTGCTGGTGAAGGAAGTTCAGGACGTGGCAGGTGTTCCAGTGAAACTTCTCCTGCTCGTAGCCGATGTCCTTGATCACCCCGCGGGCGATCTCGGGGATGCGGCCCATCATCGAGGTCAGCCGGGCCTTGTCCCGCAGCCCGATTTCACCGCCGATGACCACCATGCCTGAGGTGGCAAAGGCCTCGCACGCCACCCGGGCCTGCTCTTCCTCGGTCAAGAGAGCGTCGAGGACGGCGTCCGAGATCTGGTCGCACAATTTGTCGGGATGCCCCTCGGAGACGGATTCCGAGGTGAAGACATAGTTCTGACGGGACATGATTGCTCCATTGGGTCAGGGCCGCGCCACGCCAGGAAGCCGTTGTGGGGGCCGAAGCCCGCAGCTACGCCAACCGCACGGCGGCGTCAACGGCCGCTGCGGGCCCGCCGCGGACGGCGGGCGATGAGCGCCGCGAGCGCGAGCCCGAGCAGCGCCAGCAGCGGCGCGTCGCCCCAACGCCACCAGAGCGTCGGGGGCAGCGCGCCCGGCAGCCGCGCGTCGAGCACGCCGGCCCCGTTCAGCGCCAGCCGGTCGCGCACCCGCCCCTGTGCGTCGATCACCGCCGAAACGCCGGTGTTGGCGGCGCGCAGCAGCGGCAACCCGGTCTGGATCGCGCGCAGCCTCGCCTGCGCGAGATGCTGGTAGGGGCCCGACCAGCTGCCGAACCAGGCGTCGTTCGTGACCTGCAACAGCCACGCGGGCCGCTCACCCGCCCACCGGGGCGGGCGGGCGAGGTCGCGCTCGAAGATCGTCTCGTAGCAGATCATCGGCTGCACCGGCGGCAGACCGGCGAGGGTCAGCACCGTCGGCCCCGTCCCGCGCGCATAGCCGTTGCCCGCCTGCGCGGCGAAGGCCGAGACCCCGAAGCGCGCCAGCGCATCACCCCAGGGGATGTATTCGCCGAAGGGCACGAGGTGGAACTTGTCGTAGACCGGGCCGATGCTGCCTTCGGCGGTGAACTCGGCAAGGCTGTTGTACCAGCGCCCGCCTTGGCCGCGCTGGATGCCGGCGAGGACCGGGGCGCCGGCGGCGGCCGCGATCTCGGGCAGGAAGGGGTCGGCCTCGTTCAGCAGGAACGGCACCGAGGTTTCGGGCCAGACCACCGCCGCGGGGCGGCCGCCGCCGAGCTGCGGATCGACGGGCAGGGCGCTGAGCTCGAGCAGCCGGGCATAGAACACCGGCGCCCATTCGGGGGTCCATTTCAGCGTCTGGTCGGCGTTGGGCTGGACCAGCCGGATCACCGCAGAGTGGTCGGGCGGCAGCGGCTGGGCGAGCCGCGCGAGCCCGGCGACCCACGCCGCCGCGACGAGCATCGCGGCGAGTGTCGTGCCGCGCACCCAAGCCCGCCAGCCGGGATGGGCGGGCGACCAGCCCCAGGCAGGAAGCGCGGCGGCGGCGAGCGTCAGGGCCGACAGCCCCAGCGCGCCGCCCCAGGCCGCGATCTGGGCCGCGGGGGTGTCGATCCAGATGTGGCCGCTGAGCGCCCAGGGAAAGCCGGTGAAGATCCAGCCGCGCAGCCAGTCCGACAGGACCAGCCCCAGCGCCAGACCCAGCGCACGGCTGCGTCGGTCGTGCCCGAGCGGGTGCAGCGCCGCGGCCGGGATGGCCCAGAACAGCCCCCCGCCGAGCGCCATCAGCACCAGCGCGAAGGGCGCCATCCAGCCGTAGATCTCGGCCTCGACGAGGAACGGCTGGGTGATCCAGAAGAGCGCGAGGGCGAAATGCCCCGCGCCGCCCGCCAGCGCCCGCAGGAACGCGGCGCGGGCCGAGGGGGCGCCGCAGATCCGCCAGAGCAGCGCGGCGAGCGCGATCAGCGTGACCGGCCACAGCCCCCACGGCGCCTGTCCCAGCGCCGCCGCCACCCCCAGACCCACGTCGAGCGCGAGCCGCGCCGGTGCGGGCAGGGGGCGGGACGGCAAAACCCCGCCCGCCCGCGGGGCGGGGGGCAGGGTGCCTGGGTCGTGCGGGCGGCCGCTCATGGCCGGGTCCGGTCGGCGCGGATCACTCCGCGCCGGCGACGGTCCCCGAGGTGGCCTCGGCCACCGGCACGGCGGCGGGCGCGGCGTCGTCGGAAGCGTCGGCCTTGGACTTGGTCGCCCGCGGCTTGCGCGGGGCGCGCGGCTTGCGGGCCTTCGGCGCGGGCTTCGCGTCCGCGTCGGCGTCCGCTTCGGCGCCGGTCTCGGTGCTGCCGTCGGTCTCGCCCTCCTGCGCGGCGCGTTCTTCAGGCCGCGCGTCGGGGGCGGGGTCGGCGGTCACGGGCGCGGACTCGGCGCTGTCCGCCGGGGTCGCCTCGGCCTCGCGGGCCTCGCGCTCTTCCGGCAGCTCCGCGGCGGGCTTGCGGCGCGTGCGGGTGCGGCGCGGCTTGGCCGGAGCCTCGGCTGCGGCGTCGGCGGCCTCGGGCGCGGGGGCTTCGGTGACGGCTTCGACGGTTGCCTCGGCGGTCACCTCAGCGGGCGTCGCCTCGGGGCTGGTCTCTTGGACCGGCGCCTCGGCACTGCCCTCGGCCTCGCGGGTGGAGTCGGACGCGGCCTCGCTGCCCCGACCCCGGCCACGACCGCGGCGCGAGCGGCTGCGGGGCGCGGCCTCGTCGCCCTCGGCTCGGGCCGGGCGCTCGGCGGGCTGCGCCTCGCTGCGGGTGTCGTCGCCGGTCCGCTCGGCGCCCGCGGCCTCGGCGCGCGCCGAAGCGGCCGAGCGGGCGTCGGTGATGGCGATGGCCTCGGCGAAGCTGGTGGTCAGGAACTCGGGGACGTGATCGCCCATGCCCAGCACCGCCGGGCCACGGTCGCGGTCGCGGTAACGCTCGCGCCGGTCGTCGCGGCGATCATCCTTGCGCTCGTCCCGACGCTCGTCGCGGCGGTCGCCGTTGCGATCCTCGCGGCGGTCACCGTTGCGGTCCGCCGCGCGGTCGTTGCGGCGGTCGCCGTTCCGTTCGCCGCGCTCGCCCGAGCGGCGCTCGCCCCGATCCTCGCCGCGGCGCTCGTCCGTGCGGCGGTCGTCGCTGGCGCGCTCGTCGCGGCGTTCGTCACGGCGCGGCTCGGGGCTCGGCGCCACCTCGACGGCCTCGAGCAGCGCCTCGACCTCGGCCGCGGGCTTCGCGGCCGCCTCGCTGCGCCGGCCGCGGGTGCGGACCCGGCTGCCGGCGCGGGGGCCGCGCTCGCGCT
>NZ_JBHMQU010000084.1:18711-24781 GCF_042435015.1 Paracoccus panacisoli
CGCTCCGCTCGCGGGGGGCGGATTGCGCCGCCTCGGACAGGCTGAACCCCTCGGGCTTCTCGGCCCGGGGCAGGGACTGCTTCACCAGATTCTCGATTGCCGCCAGATACTTCTCGTCCGCCGGCGTCGCGATCGAGATCGCGGTGCCCAGCCGCCCGGCCCGGCCGGTGCGGCCGATGCGGTGGACGTAATCCTCGGCATGGCTCGGCAGGTCGAAGTTCACCACATGGCTCACCGCCGGGATGTCGAGCCCGCGCGCCGCCACGTCCGAGGCCACGAGGAACCGCAGCGTGCCGTCGCGGAACCCGTCCAGCGTCGCCATCCGCACCCGCTGGTCCAGGTCGCCGTGGATCGGCGCCGCGTCATAGCCATGCTTCTTGAGCGACTTCGCCACCACGTCGACCTCGGTCTTGCGGTTGCAGAAGATGATCGCGTTCTTCAGCCCCTCGCCCTCGGCGTCGATCAGCGCCCGCAGCAGCTCGCGCTTCTGCTTGGCGCTCTGGTCCTTGCGGGTGGGGGTCAGCTCGACGAGCTTCTGGGTGATCGTCTCGCTGGTGGTGGCCTGGCGCGCGACCTCGATCCGCACCGGGGCGTTCAGGAAGGTGTTGGTGATCCGCTCGATCTCGGGCGCCATGGTGGCCGAGAAGAACAGCGTCTGCCGGGTCAGCGCCGGGGTCAGCTGGAAGATCCGCTCGATGTCGGGGATGAACCCCATGTCGAGCATCCGGTCGGCCTCGTCCACGACCATGATCTGTACGCCGGTGAGCAGCAGCTTGCCGCGCTCGAAATGGTCGAGCAGGCGGCCGGGGGTGGCGATCAGCACGTCCACGCCGCGGTCGATCAGCTTGTCCTGCTCGCCGAACGAGACGCCGCCGATCAGCAGCGCCTTGGTCAGCCGCGTGTGGCTGGCGTAGGTGTCGAAGTTCTCGGCCACCTGGGCGGCGAGTTCGCGCGTCGGGCACAGCACCAGGCTGCGCGGCATCCGCGCGCGGGCGCGGCCACGGCCGAGCAGGGTGATCATCGGCAGGGTGAAGGACGCGGTCTTGCCGGTCCCGGTCTGGGCGATGCCCAGCACGTCGCGCCCCTCGAGCGCCGGGGGAATCGCCCCGAGCTGGATGGGGGTAGGGGTCTCGTAGCCCGCCTCGGCCACAGCCTTGAGCACCTTGGGGTCGAGCTTGAGATCGGAAAACTTGGTCATCGGGGTCTTTCGGTTGAGTATCGTCGCGGTCCGACGCGCCATTCGGGCGCGGTCACGGGACGCGGCTCATCCATGCGCCCCTCGGCTTGCCCGCCGGACGCGGGCTTGCGGCCCCTAGCGCAAAACCGGCACAAGGTCAATTCCGGCGCCGAGTCGTCGCAAGAGGGAAACAGGCCGGATGGCGACACCGACGACGGGACTGAGCGCGATGGAGGCCTTTGCCGTGATCGGCGTGGCCGGGGTCGGCGCGCAATGGCTGGCGTGGCGGCTGCGGATGCCCGCGATCGTGCTGATGCTGACCGCGGGGCTCCTCCTCGGGCCGGTCACCGGCATCCTCGTGCCCGCCCGCGACATCGGCCCGCTGATCGCGCCGATGGTTTCGCTTGCGGTGTCGGTGATCCTGTTCGAGGGCGGGCTGACGCTCAACTTCCACCGCCTCGCGGATGCGCGCCCGGCGGTGCGGCGGCTGGTCTATGTCGGCGCGCCGCTCGGCTGGCTGCTCTCGACGCTGGCGCTGATCTGGATCGGCGGGCTGAGCTGGAAGGCGTCGCTGGTCTTCGGCGGGATCATGATCGTCACCGGCCCCACGGTGATCGCGCCGCTTCTGCGGCAGGCCAAGCTCGTCACCCGCCCGGCCCAGGTCCTGCAGTGGGAGGGGATCGTCAACGACCCGATCGGCGCGCTGGCCGCGGCGCTGGCGATGCAGATCGTGCTGGTCGCCAACGCCGGGCTCTTCTGGGGCCAGGCGCTCGCCCGCGTGGTGCCGGGCGTGCTCGCCGCCTGCCTGATCGGTATCGCCGCCGGCTGGGCCATCGTGCAGGCGTTCCGCCGCCACATCGTGCCAGAATACATGAAGGTGCCGGTGCTGTTCGTCACCGTCATCGGCGCCTTCACGGCGGCCGACTCGATCCTGCACGAATCCGGGCTGCTGGCGGTGACGCTGATGGGGCTGATCGTCGCGAACGCCAACCTGCCGTCCTACACCGAGCTCTACCGCTTCAAGGAACAGGCGACGGTGCTGCTCGTCTCGGGCGTGTTCATCATCCTCGCCGCGGGGATCCAGTTCTCGCAGCTCACCCAGCTGTCGTGGCGCGCGTTCCTGCTGATCGCGGCGGTGATCCTGCTGGTGCGGCCGGCGACCGTGATGCTGTCGCTGATCGGGACCAACCTGCCGATGAAAGAGCGACTGCTCATCGCCTTCACGGGCCCGCGCGGGGTGGTGCTGGTCGCCGTCTCGGGGATCTTCGCCGAGCGACTGGTGGCCGAGGGGGTGCCCGACGGCGGGATGGTCGCGCCGCTGGCCTTCTGCCTCGTGCTGGCGACGGTGATCCTGCACGGCTTCACCCTTGGGCCGCTGGCGCGGCGGCTGGGGCTCACGTCGGGCGACACGCCGGGGGTGATGATCGTCGGCGGCTCGCCCTTCGCCACCGGCCTCGCCCAGGCGCTGATCAAGGAGGGGGTCGAGGTGCTCGTCACCGACCCCAACCGCGACCACCTGCGCTCGGCCCGCACGGCGGGGGTGCCCACCTACTACGGCGACGTGCTGGGCGAGGCGGCCGAGACGAACGTCGAGTTCCTCGCCTACACTTACGTCGTCGCGGCCTCGGACAATGATGCCTACAACACGCTGGTGGCGACCGACCTCGCGCCCGATTTCGGCCGCGAGGTGATCTGGCAGGTCGCGCGCGAGAACGACGACCGCCCGCGCCACAGCCTGCCCAGCCAGCTGCGCGGGCAGGGGTTCGGCGGCGGGCTGACGCTGGCGCGGCTGAACGAGATGCTGGCCGAGGGCTGGGTCTTCCGCACCACGCGGCTGACCGAGGAATACGGGGTCGAGGACTGGCGCGCCGCCCGGCCGGGCGCGGTGCCGCTGGTGACGCTGGACGACGAGGCCGACCGGATCGTGATGGTCTCGGACCCCGCGCGCATCCCCGACCAGCCCGGGCTTCGGATCGTGTCGCTGATCCCGCCGGAACTCGCCGCCCGCATCCGCGCCGCGGCCAACGACACCCGGTTGCAGCGCGCCGCCGACGACAACGCCGACGCGCTGGACGTCTGACGGCCCGGCCCGCGGCTGGCCCGCTGCGGCGGTGGCCGCCCGCGGTGGCGGGCGGTTGCGGTGGCGGGGCGGCTTCGCTATCGCAGGGTCAAGCTGCATTCCGAGTGATCCATGAACCTCTTCGCCGACATCCGCGCCCTTGTCCTCGACGCGCTTACCGCCATGACCGATGCGGGCGAGCTGCCCGCCGGGCTCAGCTTCGACGCCGTGGCGGTCGAGCCGCCGCGCGATCCGGCGCATGGCGACATGGCGACCAACGCCGCGATGGTGCTGGCCAAGCCCGCCGCGAAGAAACCGCGCGAGATCGCCGAGGCGCTGGCCGCGCGGCTCGGCACCGACCCGCGGATCGAGGCTGCCGAGGTCGCCGGCCCGGGGTTCCTGAACCTGCGCCTCGCGCCCGCGCTCTGGCGCGAGGTGATGGCTGCGGCGCTGGCGGCGCCGGCCGATTTCGGCCGCGTGCCGCAGGGCGCGGGCGAGCGGATCAACATCGAGTTCGTCAGCGCCAACCCGACCGGCCCGATGCACGTCGGCCACATGCGCGGTGCGGTCTTCGGCGACGCGCTGGCCAGCCTGCTGGGTTTCGCCGGCCACGAGGTCACGCGCGAATACTACGTCAACGACGGCGGCGCGCAGGTCGACGTGCTCGCCCGCTCGGCCTATGAGCGCTACCGCGAGGCCCACGGGCTCGAGCCGCAGATCGCCGAAGGGCTCTATCCCGGCGACTATCTGATCCCGGTGGGCGAGGCGCTCAAGGCGCGGTTCGGCGACAGCCTCCTCGACAAGCCCGAGGCCGAGTGGCTGGCCGAGGTGCGCGAGGTCGCGACCGAGGCGATGATGGAGACGATCCGCGCCGACCTCGCCCTGCTGGGCGTCGAGATGGACGTGTTCTCGTCGGAAAAGGCACTCTACGGCACCGGCCGGATCGAGGGGGCCATCGCCCGGCTGGAGAGCGCCGGGCTGATCTACGAGGGCACGCTCGAGCCCCCCAAGGGCAAGCTGCCCGAGGACTGGGAGGCGCGCGAGCAGACGCTGTTCCGCTCGACCGCGTTCGGGGACGACGTGGACCGGCCGGTGAAGAAGTCCGACGGCGCCTGGACCTATTTCGCCCCCGACATCGCCTATCACTGGGACAAGATCGACCGCGGCTACGACCAGCTGATCAACGTCTTCGGCGCCGACCACGGCGGCTACGTCAAGCGGCTGACGGCGGTGGTGCACGCGCTCTCGAACGGGCGGGTGCCGCTCGACATCAAGCTGATCCAGCTCGTGCGGCTGTTCAAGAACGGCGAGCCGTTCAAGATGTCCAAGCGCGCCGGCACCTTCGTCACCCTGCGCGACGTGGTCGAGCAGGCGGGCCGCGACGTGACGCGCTTCCACATGCTGACCCGCAAGAACGACGCACCGCTCGACTTCGACTTCGACAAGGTGCTTGAGCAGTCCAAGGACAACCCGGTGTGGTACGTCCAGTATGCCAGCGCCCGGATCAACTCGGTCCTGCGCCGCGCGGCCGAGATGGGGGTGGACACCTCGGACGCGGCGCTGGCCGCCGCGGACCTCTCGCCGCTCACCCACCCCGCGCAGCTTGCGCTCATGCGCAAGCTGGCCGAGTGGCCGCGCACGGTCGAGATCGCGGCCCGCGCGCATGAGCCGCACCGGGTGGCCTTCTTCCTCTACGAGCTCGCCTCGGACCTGCACGGCTTCTGGAACCGCGGCAACGACGAGGTCGAGCTGCGCTTCGTGACCGAGGGTGACCCGTCTGCAACAGCCGCGAAAATTGCGCTCGCCCGTGCGGTCGGCGTTGTCATTTCGGCGGGCTTGGGTATCTTGGGCGTGACTCCGGCGACGGAAATGCGCTGAGGGCCCCGGTCAGAGCACCGGGGCACGAGATAACGGCGCAGCCTGTCGGGGCACGAGCAGTGAACGACGACCGGGACCACCCGGCGGACAGGCAGGAACACGACGATGACGGTGCTGGATTTCCGCTCGGGCGGATACGCGGATGCGCGTGACGGGCAGCTGTCCGATGACGCGCCGGGCCACGCGACCCATTGGCATGGCGCCCGCCACGGCGAGCCCGCGCCCGAATGGCACCCCGACTGGCACGACGACGACTGGGACGCCACCCGCTACGCCGCCGCCGGCAGCGCCGCGCGGCTCTCGGACCGAGAGGGGGTGCTGGGCCGGGTGGCGCGGCTGACGCATTACCTCGGCGCGCTCGTCTCGGTCGGCCTGATGGTCGGGCTCGCCGTCTGGGGCTACCAGCTCATCGTCCGCGACGTCTCGGGCGTCCCGGTGATCCGCGCGGTCGAGGGCGAGGCCCGCACCGCCCCCGACGAGCCGGGCGGCGAGCTGACCGACCGCACCGGGCTGGCCGTGAACACCGTCGCCGGCGGCGGCAACGCCAAGGCCGCCGACAAGGTGGCGATCGCCCCCGCGCCGACCGCGCTCGACGGGCAGGACGTGGCGATGGGCGAACTCGGCGCCACCGCCCAGAACCCCACCGTGACGAGCGAGGCGGTCGAGGCCCCCGCCCCCGGCGCCATCGCCCTCACGGACAACGAGGCCGCGCGCCTCGCCGCCGAACAGCAGGCCACCGTGCCCGCGGTCGCCCCGCTCGAGGCCGACAGCATCGCCGCCTCGGCCGCCGTCACCGATGTGGCCGGGCTGCCGACCCAGGACACCGCCATCACCGCCGCGCTGGCCGAGGCCGGGGCCGCCCCGGCCGTCACCACGCCGACCCGGCCGCTGCCGCGCCCGCGCCGCATCGCCGCGGCGAGCCAGGTGCCGGTCGCCAACGACGCCGCGCCGCTGGC
>NZ_JBHMQU010000085.1:0-20113 GCF_042435015.1 Paracoccus panacisoli
CCATCGTTACATGCCCGGAGCTCGCTGCTCGGCAATTTCCACCACATACGCGACACGACCGGTGGACGAGATCACCTACGCTCGCGCGTTCCGGCGCCGCTCGCTCGGACTCTACCCCGTCGTTCCGACCGGGAACGGGTTCTGCATGTTCGTCAATCGCGCCTGCATTGACGAGATCGGCGCTCTCGACGCCGACGCCTTCCCCCGCGGTTACGGCGAGGAGAATGACTTCTGCATGCGCGCCGGCCGGGCCGGCTGGACGAACCTCATCGACGACCGCACCTACGTCTTTCACGACCGCTCGAAGAGTTTCGGCGACGCCAAGACCGAGCTCATGGCAGCGGGACGGGCGGTGGTCGACGCGCGTTACCCTGAGTACGGCAAGGCCATTCGCGTTTTCGCGACAGGCGCGGATCTCAATCTTGCAAGGTTCCGGGCACGTCAGGCGATAGCAGACTGCGCCTCGGCACGCACCGGGTTGCCGGCGGTGCTGTTCGTGGTGGCGACGCAGACCGGGGGCACGCCGCAGACCAACCTTGACCTGATGACGGCGCTGGCCGACGGGTTGGACTCGTGGCTGCTGCGCTGCGACAGCAGGGAGCTGACCCTCAGTCGCCTTGACGGAACCCAGCTTCGGGAAATTCGCCGCCACCGGCTGGCAGAGCCCGTTGATGCGATCCGGCACCACTCGGGCGAATACGATGCGGTGGTGCGCGACTGGATCCGAGAGATCGGACCGGAGATCGTCCACATCCGCCACCTCGGCTGGCACAGCCTTTCCCTTCCGAGCATCGCGAAGGAGCAGGGGGCGGCAGTCGTGTTCTCGTTTCATGACTTTTACGCCCTGTGCCCCACCGTCAAGCTTCTCGACGGAGACAATGTTTTCTGTGGGGGCACGTGCACGGCCACCGACAACGTGTGTCGCGCCGAGCTGTGGGACCCTGACAGCCTGCCGCCGCTGAAGAACAGTTGGGTTCATGTCTGGCGTCGGCTCTTCGATGATGCCCTGCGCGTGTGCGACGCATTCGTGACGACGTCCGACAGCGCTCGCGCGCGGATCCTGACGCACCTGCCCGGCATCGATCGCGACCGCTTCCACGTCATCCCGCACGGGCGCAGCTTTACCGAAATGCTGCAGGTCCGGCGCAGGCCGGAGCCGGGGCAGCCGGTGAAGATCCTCGTGCCGGGAAACATCAGCGTGGCGAAGGGCCTGGGGGTGATCCAGGCGCTGCTGGCCCACGATGTTGCGGGAATGCTCGAATTCCACGTGCTGGGTACCATCGACACGACGCAGGAGATCTCCTGCAACCGCCTCTTCGACCACGGCAAATATGCGCGCGGCGCGTTCGCCGCCCGCGCCGCCGAGATCGACGCTCACCTCGGCGCCATCTTCTCGATCTGGGACGAGACCTACTGCCACACGCTGACCGAACTCTGGTCAATCGGCATACCGGCGATGGTGTTCGATTTTCCGACCGTCGCCGGGCGCGTGCGCGAGAGCGGGGCGGGCTGGGTCCTGCCGCACGATAACATTGCTCAGCTCTACGACGCCATCTTGAGGTTGGCCTTCGATCCCGCCGAGCAGGACCGCGCGGACGCGGGGGTTCGGGCTTGGCAAGCGGGCCGCGGACCGGGGAGCACCACGCAGCTGATGGCGGCGCGCTATCTCGACGTCTACCGGGGGGCGACGGGTCGCGGCGATCCTACACCCACCGTGGCGGTCTTGGCACCCGGCGAGGGCCCGCTGGATCGCGCCAATGCCTCGACCGAAATCCGACTTTGGGAGCGGACGCGGAATTCGCTGGATCGGCCGGTTAACTACGTGAGGATGAACTGGTCCTCTCTTCTCGCGAATGTTCGGGACGGAGAGATCGACGGCGCGATCGTCCAGCGGAACGCCGTTCCGACCTCGATCGTCGACCCGCTGCTGGCAGCTTTTGCCCGGCGCGGAATCCGATATGCCTTTGAACTTGATGACAATCTGCTTGATGTGCCCGCCGACAAGGACCCGGATGGATCGTACCGAAGCTACGCGCCCTTCATGCGCAAGCTCGTCGAAAATGCCGAGTTCGTGACTGTTTCGACTGCGCCGCTGCGGGACCTCATCGCACCGATCAACCCCGATGTCAGCCTCTTGCCGAATCTGCTCAGCGAACCGCTCTGGCGCGGCGATCTGCCCCCGCGTCAAGCGGACGGCCTGGTGCGCGCGGTCTATCTGGGCACCCGGACCCATCTGGCAGATTTCGCCATGATTGCACCGGCGCTCGACAGGATCGCCGCACGAAACCCCGACTTCCGGCTTGCCGTCATCGGGGTGCACGACGCGCCTTTGCCGCATTGGGCAGAGCGGATCGACATCCTCGACGAGGCCAAGAGCTATGCAAAGTTCGTCCCTTGGCTAAAATCCTTGTCAGGATCGTTCGATTTCGCCCTCGCGCCGCTCGAAGACACCGCCTTCAATCGACACAAGTCCGCTCTGAAGGTCCTGGATGGGGCGGCTTTGGGATTGCCCGTTCTGGCGTCCGACATCCCTGTGTACAGGGACCTGCGGAACAAGGTCCCTGCGTTGACGCTCGTTGAGAACTCATCCCAGGCATGGGTCGCGGCCCTCGCGACTGCGGTCGAGCGTGCACGAAGTGGCCCCGCCGATCGCGTCGCTGTCCGGAAGGCAGTCCTCGATGCGTTCGGCATGTCCAGATCGCTTGCAGAGTTCGATCAGGAGATGGCCAGTCTGGGGCATCCGCGGCAGGGGGGCCGGAGGTGGCCGGGCAGAGGCTGCGCAACGAAAGAACATCGATCGTGCTGTTAACTCCTGACCCGGCGCTGACCTTGGATCGCAGCGTCCTGCCGGGATCTGCGGGCGGCGGCACGCGCGTGATGCTCAAAGCACACCCCAGTTGGGGAGCCCGATCCAACCGGCCGGACCCGCGTGTTGGGGCCTCTCTTTGTCTCGAGCATCGGCGACGGGGCCGGTGAGATGAGCGACCTGAGCACGGCGCTGCGCGGCATCCGCCGTTATCTAGATATTCACACGAAATGCCGATTCACCGGCATCCCGCTCAAGGACGGCAACCGCGTGGTCGGCCACGTCGATGAATGGGTATTCACGCATGAGCTGATCCGACTGCGCGGGTGGACACTTGCCCATCGATTGAAGCTCGAGATCGGCGGCGAGCAATATGCGCTGCCGCGCCGTATCCAGCGTGGCGACGTGGCAGCCTCCCTCGGGGCGCGGATGCTCGCGACGGGCAACCAGCATGGCCGCGTAGGTTTCGAGGTGACGCTGCCGCGGCGTGGCGGGCCGGCCAGACTGATCGCCGAGGACATGCCCGACGCCGGGCCTTGGCCGCTGCCCGTCCCCGATGGGGCGCGGATGCGACGCAGGCGGAGGCTGGCGGGGGTCCGGCTCGTTCGGGACGGGGTGGTGGCGGTGCCGGCGGCATTGCGCTACCTGCTCAACGGCCGACGGCGCGAAGACCGTGAGCGGCTTCGCGAGCGGCTCGGCTTCGCAGAGCAAATGGCCCCTGGGCTGACGCTCGATCCGTCGTTCCTGGCGCCATCCGCGGTGCCGGCCGCGGCAGCGCCGGCCGTCACGATCATCCTGCCCGTTTACAACGCCTTCGACCTGTTGTGCCTCGCCCTCGACCGGGTTGACCGGTTTACCGATGTACCTTGGCACATCGTCATCATCGAGGATGCCTCGCCGGATGAGCGCGTCAGGCCATGGCTTGAGGCGTGGTGCGCCGCCCGCGCCGGTCGCGTGACGCTGCTGTTGAACGAAACGAACCGGGGATTCATCGGCAGCGTCAACCGGGGACTCGAGGCCGCCGCCCGCCGTGGAGGTCCGGTCATCCTGCTCAACTCCGATGCACTCGTGCCCGAGGGCTGGGCATCGCGGCTGTTGGCGCCGATCATGGACGACGACCGCGTGGCGAGCGTTACCCCGATGTCCAACGACGCCACCATCCTCACGGTCCCCTGGATCGGCGGTAGGGTGACGTTGCCGCCCGACGCAGCCGACGCGATCGATGTCGCCGCGCGCAGCCTGTCGCTGGATGCGCGTGCAGAGATGCCCACAGGCGTCGGCTTCTGCATGGCGATGAGCCGTTCGGCTCTGACCCTCGAGCCCGCCCTCGATCCGGCCTTTGGCCGAGGCTACGGTGAAGAGGTGGACTGGTGCCGCAAGGTCGCGGCGCAAGGGATGGTGCACGTCGGGATCGGCAACCTGTTTGTCGAGCATCGGGGCGGCCAGTCGTTCGGCAGCGCGGCAAAGACCGAGGCGCTGGAACGTTCGGCCGCCATCATTTCAGCGCGTTACCCCGAGTTTGACGAGGCCGTCCGCCGGTTCATAATCGACGACCCGCTGATCACCGCGCGCCTCGCACTCGCCCTCGCCTGGGCGGCGGAGCGAGACAGCGATCCGGTGCAGGTGCTCATCGGCCACTCGCTCGGCGGCGGGGCCGAGCACTGGCTGGCAGCGCGGATCGCCGAGCGTTGCGCCGAGGGTCGCCCCAGCGTCGTGCTGAGGGTCGGCGGGATGCGGCGCTTCGCCGTCGAGCTGCACGCCGACGACGCGATACTGGTCGGCGAGACGAATTCGCTCGAGGTCGTGCGGCTGTTGGTAGGCAAGATGCCGCGTCGGCAGGTCGTCTATTCCTGCGGCGTCGGGGATGCGCGCCCGTGGGAGCTGCCGCAGCTGCTGTGCGACCTCTCCGCGGACCCAGGCGCATCGCTCGAGGTGCTGTTCCACGACTATTTCCCGGTCAGCCCGTCGCTCAATTTGTTGAATGCCGACGACTCCTACACCGGGGTGCCCTCCATCTCCTCGAATGATCCCGCCCACCGGCTCGAGGCCGACGGGGTCATGATCCCGCTTGGCGCATGGCGGACGGCATGGGGCGCCGCGCTTCACCAGGCCGAGCGGATCATCGTGTTCTCGAACAGCAGCCGCGAGATCGTCACGGAAGCTTGGCCCGAGGTCGCTGACAAGATCGTGTGCCAGCCCCATGCGGCCCTGTTCCAGGCACCACGTCTGGACCAGCCGCGTGGGACAGAGCCCGGTGTGATCGGCGTGCTCGGGGCCATCGGGGCGGTAAAGGGGGCGCAGTTCCTGACTGACCTCGCCCGGTATCTCGACCGCACCCGCGATGCACCGCGGCTGGTCATCATCGGCGAGTTCGACCACAGCTTTCCGTTGCCTGCCAGCGTGACCGTGACCGGGCGCTACGATCCATCATCGCTGCCAAGACTGCTGGCGGCCCACGGGATCACCGCATGGCTTATGCCCTCGATCTGGCCCGAGACCTTCTCCTTTACCACGCGCGAAATGCTCGCTACCGGGTTGCCGGTGATGGCGTTCGATCTCGGCGCACAGGGCGAGGCGGTGCGCGAAGCTGAGAACGGCTATCTCGTCCCGCCCGACCCGGCGGCGATCCTCGATTGCTACAGAAAACTGAAATAAACGAACCGGAACAGAGTTCATGACCCCGATAAGCAGCAACCTCGCGGATCAGGGCACGCACGAAAAGCAGGTGCGCGCCATGTTTCCCGGTGCCTTCGAATGGCGTGGCACCGCACCGGTGTATCAGACGCCGCTCTACATCCTCGCGTTTACGAACCGATCGGGCTCGAACCTCCTGGCCGACTATCTGCGGCAGACGGGGTTGATGCGTGGGTTTGGCGAGGGGCTAAACTGGGATCACATCGAGAGGGACATCGCCCGCACGCCCACGGCGAGTTTTCCCGACTACATTACGCAGCTTGCAGGGCCGCCGGGCGGCACGCAGAGCTGGGGGATCAAGGCGTCGTGGGATCAGATCGTGATGCTGCAGCGGGCGCGGATCCCCGCGATGTTCTCGGGCGTGCGGATCATCCACACCGAACGCGAGGATATCCTCGGCCAGGCGATTTCACACTGGATCGCCCACCAGACGAACCGCTGGACCAGCGCGCACCAGGAAACCGGGGTGGTGCCCCGGTTCTCGCTCGAGGGAATCGAGCCGATCCTGATGGATATCACACGGTCGAACACGCTCATCAAACTGGTCAGCGCGGCACTGGGCGCGCCGCGTCATGTGGTCGTGTACGAGCGCCTTCAGGACGACCCTCTGGGTGAAGTGCAGCGTCTTGGCGAGGCGATGGACCTTGACCTTGGAGACTGGCGACCCGCTGCACCAAGGATTGCCAGGCAACGGGACGAGACGAACGCCGAGTTCCGGGAAGCCTGCGTGCGGGCCTGGCGCGAGGCCATCGGGGGCTGACCGACCCCCGGCGCGGAACAGGTCGGCTCTCTCGACGTGCAGAAGGCTGCATGCCGGGCGTCGGCGAACAGCCGTAGCCAATCTGCGGCCCCGTCCGACCGCATTGCACCCGCCCCGCGCGTCGCTCATAACGCCGCGTCAGCCTGCGGGCGCGAGGATCACGATCATGCCCCACTCCACTCAGGCGGCGCGCCGGCTGCCGCAGGGCGAGCTCATCGCCATGCTCGCCTTTCTCTTCGCCACGGTGGCGTTTTCCATCGACGCCATGCTGCCGGCGCTGCCGCAGATCGCCACCGAGCTGACGCCGGACGACGTGAACCGGGCGCAGCTCATCCTCACCAGCTTCGTCGCCGGGATGGGGGTGGGCACGCTTTTCGCCGGGCCGATCTCGGACGCGCTCGGGCGAAAGCGGGCGATGGGGATCGGCTTCTCGGTCTACCTCGTCGGCGCGATCGCGGCGCTGTTCGTCAACTCGCTGACCCCGCTGCTCGTCGCGCGCTTCGTCCAGGGGCTCGGTGCGGCCGGGCCGCGGATCGTCGGCACGGCGCTCGTCCGCGACCTCTACCAGGGGCGCGAGATGGCGCGGATCACCAGCTTCATCATGACGGTGTTCATGATCGTGCCCGCACTCGCCCCCTCGATCGGGCAGGGGTTCATCTGGCTCGGCGGCTGGCACGCGGTCTTCGGCGGCTTCGTGCTCTTCGCGCTGATCGGCTGGCTGTGGTTCTCGCTGCGCCAGGCCGAGACGCTGCCGCCCGAGGCGCGCCGCCCGCTGCGCCCGCGGGCGCTCGCCCAGGGCGCGCGCGAGGTGCTGTCGGACCGGCAGGTGCTGCTCTGCACGCTCGTCATGTCGCTGGGCTTCGGACAGATGTTCGCGCTGCTCAGCTCCGCCCAGCAGCTCTTCGGAGAGACCTACGGCAAGGGCGCGCAGTTCCCGCTGTGGTTCGCGGCAATGGCGCTGCTCGCCGCGTCGGGCACCGTGTTCAATGCACGGCTGGTGATGCGGCTGGGGATGCGGCGGATCGCGCGCGGCGCCTATGCGATGCAGGTCGGGATGTCGGGGCTGTTCCTGCTGACGCTCTGGACCGGGGTTCTGCCCGAGGGGCTGCGGTTTCCGGCGTTCTTCCTCTGGGCGGTCAGCGTCTTCACCATGGCCGGGCTGACCTTCGGCAATCTCAATGCGCTCGCCATGCAGGGGATGGGGCACCTGGCCGGGATGACGGCGTCGGTCACGGCCTCGGTCTCGACGCTGGCGGCGGTGCTGATCGCGGCGCCGGTGGGGCTCGCCTACGACGGGACGGCTGAGCCGGTGGCGGTGGCGACGCTGGTCTGCTCGGCGCTGGCCTGGGTCATCATGCACTGGCTGTCGGGCGCGCCGCCCGCGCCGCGGGTGCAGGCGTCGGCGGGTTGACTCTGCTCGCCGGCCGCCTATAAGCGCCGCTTCCATTGGTGTTGGTGGACCCCGCAAGGGGAAGCCTGTCGGGGCGCAAGCCCAAAGGACAACGCCCTTTTGAAACGCACAAAAGGAGATCAGCCGTGACCAAACGCACGTCTGCCAAGTACAAGATCGACCGCCGCATGGGCGAGAACATCTGGGGCCGCGCCAAGTCGCCGGTCAACAAGCGCGAATACGGCCCCGGCCAGCACGGCCAGCGCCGCAAGAACAAGCTGTCGGACTTCGGCACCCAGCTGCGCGCCAAGCAGAAGCTCAAGGGCTACTACGGCGACCTGACCGAAAAGCAGTTCCGCCGCATCTATGCCGAGGCTGAGCGCCTGCGCGGCGACACCGGCGAGATGCTGATCGGCCTGCTCGAGCGTCGCCTGGACGCCGTGGTCTATCGCGCCAAGTTCGTCCCGACCATCTTCGCCGCCCGCCAGTTCGTGAACCACGGCCATGTGACCGTGAACGGCCAGCGCGTGAACATCGCGTCCTACCGCGTCAAGGAAGGCGACGTGGTCGCGGTCCGCGACAAGTCCAAGCAGCTCGCCATCGTGCTCGAGTCCGTGGGCCTGGCCGAGCGTGACGTGCCCGACTACCTTGACGTGGACATGGGCAAGCTGACCGCCACCTTCGTGCGCACCCCGGCGCTGGGCGACGTGCCCTACGCCGTGCAGATGGAGCCGAACCTGGTCGTCGAATACTACGCCAAGAACTGATCCGCTTCCCGGATCGTCGGATGGGCCGTCCCGCGAGGGGCGGCCTTTTTCGTTGATGGGCTACGCATAAGTTGGTTCAGCCATAGGCCCTCAAGCCAGACTGAATGTCTGCGAAATCGACGCGATCAAGATATGCCTTGATGAGGTCTCGCTTCTGCAGCGTGTTGTCCATCAACTTGGACACTTCGCGGACGCGGCGTCGTTCCATCGTCGCGCTCTCATAACTTAATGGCGATTGCGGGCCTAGCAGGTAAACAAGGTCATTCTCGCGAAGAAATGCTTCCATCGCTTTGAAAGCACCCGACGGCATGAGCTTCAGACCATCCGTCCACGGTTTCGGCTGGCCCGTGAAATGGATCAATCGCGGCGTTCGCCCGGCAGTCAATGCGTAATTCACGTCAGACATCTGCCAATTCCAACTTGGTGAGAGCTCAGCGATATGTCCGGCCATGGCTGCGTTAAGCGCAGACTGATCTCCAAATCGGCACAAATCTCGGTGGGTTTGAAAGAAGCTGAGCGCCCGGTCTGTGACCCTCTCGCGTCTATAGCTTGGGCCGTGGATCATCATCACGCCAGAGTTGAAATAGGGCGCATCGGGAACCCCTACGGCCTCCTGCAAGCGTTTGACATACCGGCCTTGTCCGAAAGGAAAGCCCTCTGACCAATCGAGGCGGTCGCGCACGACGGCTGCCCATGAGCCGGCCAACTCAATCCTCAAGAGATCGCCGAGAGTACCCCAACATTGAAATACATCGCCATCGAGATAGATAACGCGCTCATATAATTCGCTCAGCTCGCTAAGGGCGGTCAACCGGAGCATCGCCGCTGGCGGTATCCGTCCATGCGCTGACTGGACATAGATCTCAGGCAAGGAATCGACCGAGTGAACGACGACCTGAGGTGGGATAGCCGCCAAAATCCCAGGATCGACGTCACCCGTCAAATAGATGTGGTGATCCAGCTGTTGGTCGGTGTCGAAGCTGATGGAACGAGACAGCACGAACACACTCTGCCATGCCCAATTCGCGTCTGAGCATACAACCACGCAGCCACGCCGGCTGGGCTGAGTTCGGTCCATTGTTGCAGCCTCGACGAATTTTTCACAATTTGACCCATAACCGCCTCAAGACGGTGGACTGAATGGTCTTGGGTCGCATCAACTCCCTGCGTCAAGCAAAAGTTGGCCCGCTGGCACCAGTCCCTCCACTGTAGTTGACAGCCGCCCGCCCGCTTCGCATGGCTTGGGGCGATGACCGAGCCGCTGCCCTTCGATCCCGCGCCACAGCCCGCCCACCCGCGCCCCGACGAGGCGCTGGTCGTGGACGTGCCGGGCTATGACGGGCCGCTCGACCTGCTGCTGACGCTGGCGCGGACGCAGAAGGTCGACCTGATGCAGATCAGCGTGCTGGCGCTGGCCGAGCAGTATCTCGCCTTCGTCGAGGAGGCCCGCAGCCTCAGGATCGAGCTCGCCGCCGACTATCTCGTGATGGCCGCGTGGCTCGCCTATCTCAAGTCGCGGCTGCTGCTGCCGCCCGATCCCGACGCCGAGGGGCCCTCGACTGACGAGATGGCGGCCCATCTCGCCTTCCAGCTCGAACGGCTCAACGCCATGCGCGAGGCGGCGGCGCGGCTGATGGGCCGGCCGCGGCTCGGGCAGGACCGCTTTGCCCGCGGCGCGCCCGAGACGGTGCAGCGCACCCGCCATGTGCGCTGGCAGGCGGGGCTGATCGACCTCATGCAGGCCTACGCCCGGATCCGGACCCGCGACGAGTTCCGCCCCTTCGCCTTCGACCGCCGCGACACCTGGACGCTCGAACAGGCGCTCGACCGGATGCGGCGGATGATCGGCTACGCGGGCGAATGGACCGATCTCATGCAGTTCCTGCCCGATGGCTGGTCGGGCAACCCGGCGCGCCGCCGCTCGGCCACCGCCGCGACCTTTGCCGCCTCGCTCGAGCTCGCCCGGCAGGGCCGGGTCGAGCTGCGCCAGAGCGGCGTCTTCGGCCCGATCACGCTGCGCGCCCGGCCCACTCATGACTGACCCGATCCCCTTCCCGCCGCCCCCGCTCGACGCGCAGGAGCGGATGGTCGAGGCGCTGCTCTTCGCCAGCCCCGCGCCGCTGACGCTGGCCGAGATGGCCGCGCGGATGCCCGCCGGCGCCGACCCGGCCGAGGCGCTGCGCCGCCTGCGGGCGCGCTACGCCGGCCGGGGGGTGGAGCTGGCGCGGCTTGGCGAAGGCTGGGCCTTCCGTACCGCCGCCGACCTCGGGTTCCTGATGCAGGACGAGGTGACCGAGACCCGGCGCCTGTCGCGCGCCGCGACCGAGACGCTCGCCATCGTCGCCTATCACCAGCCCGTCACCCGCGCCGAGATCGAGGAGATCCGCGGCGTCGCCGTCAGCCGCGGCACGCTCGACCAGTTGATCGAGATCGGCTGGGTCCGCCTCGGCCGCCGCCGCCAGTCGCCGGGCCGCCCGGTGACCTTCGTCGTGACCGAGGCGTTCCTCGACCACTTCGGCCTCGCCTCGACCCGCGACCTGCCGGGACTGGCCGAGCTGCGCGCCGCCGGGCTGCAGGATGCGAGCCCACCGGCCGCGCCCCCCCTTGCGGCGGCGCGGGACGAAGAGGATAGTCACGCCGATGACGGCCCGGCCGCGGGCGGACCGGACGACGACCTCTTCGGCGATTGAGGACTGCACCATGAACATGAACGGCATCGTGGGCCGCTTCGGCCGCGTCCTGACCGGCGCGCTGATGGGCTGGGGGATCAAGAAGGGCGTGGACGTGATGGCGCGCCGCAACGGCGGCGAGGACGCCAAGGGCAAGCTGACCGCCAAGGGCCGCCAGCAGGCTCATGCCACGCGCGAGGCGGTCAAGCGCGCCCGCAAGGCCGCCCAGATCGCCCGCCGCATGAGCCGCTGAGCCTCGGCGCGACCGGCTTTTTGCTGGCCCCGCGGCCCGGCGGCGCAGCCTGCGCGGCGCGCCATCAGCGGAACTGCTTGGCGAGCTTCAGCCCCTGGCCCTGATAATTCGACGCGATCCCCGCGCCATAGAGCCGCGCGGGCCGCGCCGCCATCCGCTCATAGACCAGCCGCCCGACCACCTGCCCGTGCTCGAGCGCGAACGGCGCCTCGTGGCAGCGCACCTCGAGCACCCCCCGTGCGCCTCGCCCCGCCGCCCCGTGCCCGAACCCGGGGTCGAAGAACCCGGCGTAATGCACCCGGAACTCGCCCACCATCGCCAGATAGGGCGACATCTCGGCGGCGTAGTCGGGGGGGATCGCCACCGCCTCGCGGCTGACGAGGATGTAGAAGGCGCCGGGGTCGAGGATCAGCCGACCCTCGGTCGTGCGCAGCTCGTCCCAGAAATCCCGCGCGTCATAGGCGCCGATCCGGTCAAGGTCGATCACCCCGCTGTGCGGCCGGGCGCGATAGCCGACAAGATCGCCCTCGGCCGGGCGCAGATCGACCGAGAACCCCAGGCCTGCGTCGATCAGCGGCGTGCCGTCGACCAGCGGGTCGGTCGCGTGCAGCGCCGCGAGGCCCGCATCGTCCAGCACCGCCTGACCCTGCCGCAGCCGCATCTGGCTGAGCCGCATCCCCGGCCGGACCAGCACCGAGAAGCTGCGCGGGCAGATCTCGGCGTAAAGCGGGCCGTCGTAACCCTCGGGCAGGCGGTCGAACTCGGTCCCGTCGTCGGTCACCAGCCGCGTCAGCAGGTCGAGCCGGCCGGTCGAGGACTTGGCGTTCGCCACCGCCTCGACGCCGGGCGGCAGCGCCACCCGCTCCATCAGCGGGACGAGGTAGACGCAGCCCTTCTCGAGCACCGCGCCCTGCGAGAGGTCCATGCGGTGCATCTCGAAATCCGCGAGCCGCCCGGCGACGCTCTGCCCGCGACCGGCGAGGAACGAGGCCCTGAGGCGCCAGGCGTGCGCGCCCAGCCGCAGATCGAGGCTCGCGGGCTGGATCTGGCCCTCGCCGATGGGGGTCTCGGCGGCGATCGCGCCGTCGGCGATCATCCGGCGCAGGGCGGTGTCGGGAAGCACGCCGTTCATCTTGAGTCCTCCCGAGATTTCTCCGGGCCCCCCGGATATGCGAACGCCCACCCCGAAGGGTGGGCGGTTCGTGATGGTCGGGCCGGCGAGATTCGAACTCGCGGCCTTCCGCCCCCCAGACGGACGCGCTAACCAGACTGCGCCACGGCCCGACGCCGGCCATATAGAGCGAAGCCTGCGGGCAGCACAAGGGGCGGTGGCGGCGCGCGGCGAGGTTTTCGCCGTGCCGGATGTTCGGGGCGCGTGGTCGAGGCCTCGGGGCTTTGCCGCTCAGGTTTCTGCGTCGGTCAGTTGGCGTGCAACGGCCCGCAGGGCGTGGGCCAGGGGGCGTGCGGCGGGCGGCAAGGGGGAGGGGTGCCGGCGCAGCGCCGCGGCCGTCGCCGTCAGCCGTGCGAGCCAGCGGCCTGCGGAATCGGCGCAAGCTTCGCGAGCGGCGGCCTCAGCGTCCGGCAGGTCGGGGAACAGCGGGAGCGCATCGGACGCGGAGGGCTGTGACGACTTGCGGCGGGGGAGTGGTGACGCTGCGACTGGCCCCGCGCCGTGGTCGATGCCTGCTGTGGGCGGCTGAGGCGCCGTGACCGCCGGGGATTGCTCCGCCGGAGGGTTTGATGTGACAGGGGTTGGAGCGACTGCGGCGTCGGCGTTAGCCTCCAGACCCAGCCGATCGGCCAGCCGCACCCGCCCGCGCGCCCGCAGTCCAGCCCCGCGGTCCTGCGCGATCAGCCGCCGCGCCCCGCGGATGGTGAGCCCGTCCTCTCGCAGCGCCTCGCAGATCCCCGCCGCCAGCAGCACGTCATCGAGCCGGTAATATCGCCGCCCATCCGCCCGCTTCACCGGCGAGAGGGCCGGAAACTGCGTCTCCCAATAGCGCAGGACGTGGGGTGCGACCTCGACCAGCCGCGCCACCTCGCCAATGCTGCGAAAGGCTTGGGGCGACTTGGTCATGCCCGGTGCCACGGGCTGGGCGGAGTGGGGCCGCGGCCTAGACCCAGCCAGCCGCCGACTGCCCGCGGCGTATCAACCGATCTAAGCATCAGCTGCCTTGGTCGCGGCGGCGGCCATCTCCGCGGCCGGCTAGCGGTTGCCCGCCGCCACCCGCTCCTTCATCAGGTGCGAGGGGCGAAACGACAGCACCCGGCGGGGGGTGATGGGCACTTCCTCGCCGGTCTTGGGATTGCGGCCAACACGCTCGCTCTTGTCACGGACCGAAAAGGTGCCGAACGACGACAGCTTCACCTGCTCGCCGCGCACGAGGGCGTCCGAGACATGCCCGAGCACGCTCTCGACGAGCTGCGCGCTTTCGTGGCGCGAGAGTCCGACTTCGCGGAACACGGCCTCGGCGAGGTCCATCCGGGTCAGGGTCTTTTCGCTCATGAGGGGCCTTTCCTTGCAGAGAAGAGTGCGGCGGGCCAGCACCGAAGTCAACCGCACCGCGCCGCCCCGGTTCCGGTTAAGGCCGCGAAAACAGGGCCGAAGCGGTCGGACAGGCGCGGCTGACGCTTGCAGCGGCGGGGCCGGGTTCCCAGATTGGAGGGGTGAGATGGAAGCAGGAGCGCGCGATGGCCGGGGGCTGGGCAACCGACGGGGCAGTGAACGAGCAGATCGAGGTGAACACCGCCGAGGCGCTCGCCCGGGTGCGCCTGCGCCAGCGCGGCGGCGAAAGCCTGACCGAATGCGCCGACTGCGGCGAGCCCATCCCCGAAGCCCGGCGCCGCGCCGTGCCGGGCGTGACGCTCTGCATCGGCTGCCAGACCGAGGCCGACCGCGCCTTCCGCCCCACGGCGGGGATCAACCGGCGCGGTTCGAAGGACAGTCAGCTGAAGTAGGGGGGGTGGGCGAGGCGCTTTGCATGGCCTCGGGAAGCGAGGCCGACCGCACCTTCCTTCCCACTATCCGCACCAACCGGCGAGGCCAGAACTACAGTCAGTTGAAGTAGGGGGCTTAAGAAGAGTGTCCGGCGTGGCCCTTTTCATAGACTGTCAGCGCGAGCCTGCCCGTGCCCTCCGGCCCACCGCCGGCGTCAACAGGCGCGTTTGAAAGACAGCCAGTGGAAGTAGCGTGCCGGGGCGTGACGCTTCGGGTCGGCGGTTAGATCGAGCCCGACCGCGCCTTCAGCCTCTCCGCCGGGTCCGGCTGAGTTGATGGACAGCGAGACGAAGCAATCTCCCCCGCTCGACGTTGCTTTTCAGCTGGCAACCCGGAGCCGACCGAGTTTGCCGATCCAACGCCGGGATGGACTGGCGTTGCTTGATGGATAGCCTGCCGAAATGACGCACGCGGCGTGACTTTCTTCATCGGCTGTCTGACCGAGTCCGATCTCTCCTTTCGCCCGTCGTCGGCATGAACCGGACCGGCTCGACGGACGGTCAGCCGACGAAGGACGGGCAGTCTGGCAAAGAGGCGTGAAGCAGGCGAAGAGGCGTGGAGAGCGGCGAGGCGGGGCGGACGGTACTACTCACTGGCGTCCTTTCTCGAACTGCACCACGAACACGCCACGAAAGTAAAAGACTGTGTGATAGATTGGTGTCACAGCTAAAGCTTGGCACCAAGGCAATTTTCGCCGGACCCTTCACGTGCCGCTGTAACGGCTCTGGGCATCTGCCGCTGGTCCCCCCGACCTTACCCCCCTCACGCCCAGAGCGGGCTACCCGCGCTCGTCTCGACGTCCGATCGCCCGCGCCCCTCAGTCGGCCGACCGGACGGCATCGCGCTCGCGCGCAATGAGATCCCCGAGCGCGGTCCGCTGGCGACCCTCCGCGTCCATGTTCCCGGGCGCCAGCCAGGCTGCGTAGGCGCGGTCGAGTTTGGGTAACTCGGCATCGGTGATCGCCCACCAGGCGGTGTCGCGGTTGCGGCCCTTGACGATCATGTGCTGGCGAAAGGTCCCCTCGTAGCGGAACCCGTAGCGGGCGGCGGCGCGCATCGAGGGGGCGTTCAACGCGTCGCATTTCCACTCGACCCGCCGATAGCCGGCGCCGAAGGCCCAGCGGATCATCAGCAGGATCGCCTCGGAGGTGGCTGTCTGCCGCTGCAGGGCGGGAGAGATCTGGATGTGGCCGATCTCAATCACCCCGTGGGTGCGGTCGATCCGCAAGAACGCGGCGACCCCGCCGATCCGGCCCGAGGCGTGGTCGCGCAGGGCGTAGAAGACCGGATCCGCCCCGCCGGCCATGCGGCGCTGCCAGTCGGTGTAGGCGGCGAGGTCGGGGAAGGGCCCGTAGCCGAGATAGTCCCAGACCGCGTCCGCCCCCGCGTTGGCCTCAAACAACTCGGCCGCATGGCGGTCCGCGTCGAGAGGCTCGAGCGTGACCCATCGGCCCGCGATCGGCGCTGCGGGCGGGGCCGCGGGCGGGGTGAAGCCGGGGACGTGGGCTCCGAGCGGGTTGGGCAAGGCGTCTCCTTTCACGTACCGAGTCCGGGGCCGTGAGAACCGCGGGTCAGCCGTCGCAGGCGAGTGAGCGAGTCATCAAGGCGTCTGTGCGTGTCGCCCAAGGCCTGACCCGCCAGCCAGACTATGCGCCCAGCCTGCCCATTCATCGTCCCTTTGCAAGAGGGCCAGCGGGCACAGCCGAGCGCTCAAGCTCCTCCTCCAGCGCCGCGCGACGCACGCACCCGCACTCCACGCATCAGCGCCGCGCACCCGAGTCCGCCGCCCACTCAATCGCATGGACCCGCCTCAGTCGGCCCCGCCCGCGCGACCCCCCGCCTAACCCGCCGCGGCCAGCCGGTCCTGCACCAGCCCGCTGATCCGCGCGAGGTCGGCTGCCAGCGCCCGCCCCGCCGAGTGGTCGCGGGCCAGCGCCGAGGCGGCCTTTTCAAGCGGCTCGTCGCGGGCCGAGCGGGCCACGCCGGCCAGGAACCGGGCGATATAGTCGATCGCCGTCGTGTCCGCCGCCGCCGCCAGCACCTCGGCCACGTGGGCAAGGTCGTCGCGCAGCGCGCCGCGGTCGGGGTGGACGATCTCGCCGCTCACCACCCGAAGCCCCTGCGGCTGCGCGTCGCGGGGCAGCGCCGCCAGGATGAGCTGCTGGAACTGCCCGAGGCTCTCGACCGGCTTGGCGAGGAACCCGTCCGCGCCCGCCGCCCGCGCCATCACCTCGGCATCGGGATCGCCCGACATGCCCAGCAGCACCGGCACCCGCGGGCTCTGCCGCGCCATGCGGGCGATCAGCTCGGCACCGTTGCCGTCGGGCAGCCCCATGTCGACGATCATCACCGTCGGGCGGTAGGTCTGCAGGTGCCGCCCTGCGGTCCGCAGGCAGTCGGCCCGCCGGATCCGCGCACCCGAGCGCAGGCAGAGCATCCGCACCGCCTCCGAGGCGAAGCGCGAATCCTCGACCACCAGCACCGTCAGCCCGGTCAGCGGGCGGCCGGGCAGGGCGGCCCGCCACAGCGGGATGGCGTCGTCGTCCGTCGCAGTCGTCGTTCCGGTCATGGCGCGGTCCCCTCGAATCGCTGTCTCCCTTGACGCTACCCTGCCGGGGTGAACGGTCGGTTAACGGGCTTTTCCCCGCCCCCGCCCCGTTCTAATGAGGCCCCACACCGCCACGCGCCCCGGAGGAACCCCCATGATCGGACGCCTGAACCATGTCGCCATCGCCGTCCCCGACCTCGCGGCGGCCAGCGCGCAATACCGCGACACGCTGGGCGCCAGGGTCGGCGCGCCGCAGGACGAGCCCGATCACGGCGTCACGGTCGTCTTCATCGAGCTGCCGAACACCAAGATCGAGCTGCTCTACCCGCTGGGCGAGGACAGCCCGATCAAGGGCTTCCTCGACAAGAACCCCTCGGGCGGCATCCATCACATGTGCTTCGAGGTCGAGGACATCCTCGCCGCCCGCGACACGCTGAAAGCGCAGGGCGCCCGCGTGCTCGGCACCGGCGAGCCCAAGATCGGCGCGCATGGCAAGCCGGTGCTGTTCCTGCATCCCAAGGACTTCAACGGCACGCTGATCGAGCTGGAGCAGGTCTGATGTCCATCACCGGCGCGCTGGTCCTGTTCGCGACGCTGTTCTTCCTGGTGCTGTTCCTGCTCCTCCCCTGGGGCCACCGCAGCCAGGAGGAGGCCGGCGCCGTGGTCCCCGGCACGCCCGCGGGGGCGCCGGACCGGCCGATGCTGCGCAAGAAGGGGCTGATCGCCGCACTCATCGCGGCGCTGCTGGTCGCGCTGGTCTGGTGGGTCATCCAGCAGGGCTGGATCACCCGCGCCGCGATGATGGACTTCAACCGCCGCTGATTGCCGGCGGTCAGACCCGAGCCGTCAGCCGCGCGGGCGGGCGATCTCGGCCCGCGCGAGCAAATGGAAAAGGTGGGTGAACGCCGCTGCCGCCAGCACCGGAATGACGATGTTCAGCACCGGAATCGTCAGCAGCAGCGCCACGCCCACGCCAAGCGCCGTCACCGCGCCCGCGCGGCGGCGGCGCAGGGTCTCGGCGCTGTCGGCGTCGAGGTGGCGGCGGGCGGCCATGCGGAAAAACTCGCGCCCCAGCAGCCAGCCGTTCGCGCCGTAGAAGAGCACCGGCGCCAGCGGCCCGACCAGCGGCGTCAGCAGCAGCAGCCCGACGCTGACCAGCACCACCGCGCCCAGAACCACGAGGCTGTCCATCAGCCCGTCGAGGAAGTCGAGCTCGCGCCCGGCGGGATAGCCGTGCGCGGCCTCGACGGTGCTCGACACCCGCTCGGAAAAGAGCCCCGCGAAGCCCGCAGCCACCGGCGCAGCCAGAAACAGGCTCATCACCGGGAACAGCGCGAGCGAGCCCCAGGACAGCGCCTCGCCGATCGGGACGCGGCCGATCCAGGGCAGGGTGATCGCCTCGGGGCCCCAGACGCGCAGCGCCCAGAACGCGGCCGCCTGCAGCGCCACGAACAGCGCCAGCGTCAGCCCGACGCCCGCCGCCAGCACGCCGAAGACCCGCGGCCTGAGCAGGTCCAGCCAGCCTAGGACGAGGGCCTGGATCGCGGCGGTCACAGGAAGCTGGTCCGCTCGTCCACGTCCGGGCGGGGCCGCTCAGGCACGTCGGCCGGGCCGCGGCGGCCGATATGGACGAGACCCGCCACCCGCTCGCGCGGCGAAAGGCCGAGGTGGGCGGTGGCGAAGGCCGGGTCGGTCGCCGGGCCGCTGAGCCACGCCGCCCCGTAGCCCGCCGCGAGCGCCGCATTCAGCAGCGACAGGCAGACCGCACCGGCGGAGAGGAACTGCTCCCACTCCGGCACCTTGGGGTGATCGACGGGGGACGAGACGACCGCGACGATCAGCGGCGAATCGAAGGCCGAGCGCGCCTTGTCGACCGCCGCCGCGTCGCCGCCCGCCGCCGCGACATGATCGGCCAGCGCAGGCGCGAGCCGGTCGAGCGCCGCGCGCTCGAGCACGACGAAGCGCCAAGGACCGAGCTTGCCGTGATCGGGGACGCGTGCCGCGAGCGTCAGCAGGTTCATCAGCTCGTGCCGGTCGGGGCCGGGGGCCAGCAGCGTGCGTGGCGGGTGCGACCGGCGGTGGCGCATGAAATACAGCGTCTGGGGGTCGATGTGCTGCATGGGCGCTCTCCGCAATCGGGGGCCCGGCGCGGGCGTCGCGCGGGCGTCGCGCCTGTCCTAGCGAAACCGCGGGGCGGGGGAAAGCGGGCGCGCGGGGCTTGACGGCCGGCCCCGCCCCCCGCATCGCCTGTCGGACCAGACCGGAGCGCCGATGGCCCGCGACCTGCCCGACCTCTCGCATCTTGCCGTCAGCGGCACCCGCATCGCCGTACGGGTCACCCCGCGCGCCGGGCGCGACGCGGTGGCGCTGGACGAGGGCGGGCGGGTGCAGGTGCGCACCAGCGCGCCGCCCGCGGACGGCAAGGCCAACGACGCCGTGCGCCGCCTGCTGGCCGGGGCGCTGGGGGTCGCGCCCACGCGGCTGGTGCTGGCGGGCGGGGCGGGGTCGCGCGACAAGCTGTTCCGGCTCGACTGACCCGACGTTGCCCTCAGCGCTGCCGCTGCAGACGATAATTCCCCTCGGGGAGGTCCAGCGCCGCCCGCAGCTCGTCGAGCTGGCGCAGGGTCAGAACCACGCGCGCCACGCCGTCGCCGCCCGGCTCCATCTGCTCGACCACCACGCGGTCGTCGAAGGTCAGGATCACCACGTCCTCGTTCAGCGGCCGCGTGCCCGGGTCGGCCTCATCGACGAGGGTGATGACGGTCGCGTCGAACTCGTGCTCGATGGTGAACATGGGGACGGGTCCTTTCGGGTCGGGTCTTCAGGGTCAGGCTTCAGGGTCGGGCTTGGGGTCGGGGCAGGGGCCGAACGCCGGACGCGGACAACCGGAGCGGTGCGCCCCGGCAACAATCGCGTGAGGCGGCGGCCGGGGCAAGATCCGCGGACTTGCGGCCCCTCGCCGGGGCTGTAGCTTGGCGCGAACGGCAGGCAGACGGCCTGCGGGTCGGGCGGCCGGCCCGTCAGGCGGCGGGGCCGGTGCGGACGTATGAACGAACAGGTGCAGGCGATGACGGCAGCGATGACCCTGCGGGGCGAGACGGATCGGCGGGCGACCGCCGCTGCCGGGGCCCTGTCCCGCGGCTGGCGGGGTCTCGCCCCGGCGCTGGCAGGCGTGGCGCTGCTGGCGGGCGGCGCCGTGACCCCGGCGGGCGCGCCGCTGCCGCCCGG
>NZ_JBHMQU010000086.1:0-529 GCF_042435015.1 Paracoccus panacisoli
CGCCGCGCCCGCACCGCCGCCGCGGCAAGCGCGCTCGGCACCGCGATCCAGACCGGCGCCCCGCGCGAGGCGGCGCTGGCCCAGTTGCAGGAGGCCGGCGTGACCCCGCCCCCCGCGCTGACCGTCGAGGTGCCGACGCTCGAGGCGCTCGCCGCCGAGTTCCCGCCCGCCGCCCGCGCCGCGCTGCGCGCCGAATTGCGCAGCGATGCGGCCTCGGGCCGCGGCAGCGCCATCGGCAACTTCCTGCGCGCCCAGACCGGGGCGCGCTCGGTCACCCCGCACGAGGGGTCGGACGCCGACGCGGTGCTGTCGCGCGCCGGTGCGGCGGTCGACCGCGGCGACATTGCCGCGGCGCTCAAGGAACTCGAGGCGCTGCCCGCCCCGGCCCGCCCGGCGATGGAGCCGTGGATCGCCCGCGCCCGCGCCGCGGCCGAGGCCGCCGCGGCGATCGGCGCGCTGACCGCCCCCCCGGCGGCGGAGGCTGCGGCCGCTGCACCAACCGCGCCGACCCAAGCGGCGCCGGTGGCGG
>NZ_JBHMQU010000087.1:0-18556 GCF_042435015.1 Paracoccus panacisoli
ACAAAGGTCGATGACCTGCTGCCGTGGAAATGGAACGGGTAGCCCTCGGGCCGGACGCTTACGATGCACGTCATCCCAAGAGCGGATCTCCTTGAAGCGGTCCGCAGGCAAAGGTGCGACCTCGGCAATCCTTGCGCGAAGCGCACCAATTCCGCCGTCCTTCAGCGCGTCGACGGTCCCCTTGGTGATGACGTAGCCGCACTGCCAGTAGTCGCCCCTGTCGATCAGCACCAGCCCCTGTCGCGGACCGGCATGGCTCATCGCTTGCTGGGGATCGCCGGCCTCTTTCGAGACCTTCATCCATAGAATATCTGTGGCCGCGCCAAAGCTCTGAACCTCAAGTCCCGCAGCCTTGCGGGTGGCGGAATTGCGTCCGTCGGCACCGATTACGAGATCGGCATCAAGAACCAGATTGCGGTCTCTCTGGCGAGCATTCAGGCCGACAACTCGACCTGCTTCCCAACGGAGAGACGTTATCTCGGTCGACATCAGCAAGCGGAAGCGAGGAAATTCCGCTGCCTTCCGTGCCAGAAAATTCAGGAAATCCCATTGGGGCATGAAGGCGATGAACTTGGCGCGCGTCGGCAGTTTGGAGAAGTCTGCGATCGTGACCTTGCGTCCTTCGATCTCAGCGTGGAGCTGATAGGCTTTCTGATGGGGAAGCGTGAGAAGTTCGTTGAGATAGCCAAGCTCGTGCATTGCTTCGAGTGTCGAAGGATGGATGGTATCTCCACGAAAATCGCGCAGGAAGTCCCGGTGCTTCTCGATAACCGTTACGTCGACCCCGGATCGGGCCAGAAGGAGTCCGAGCATCAGGCCGGCCGGTCCCGCCCCCACGACGACGCAGCTCTGGCTCCCTTCCAGATTAGAATAAAGGTATCTCAACTCCATACCTCCTGTCGTTTCGAGGCTAGTGGAGCGGCTTATCCGTATGATCTGTCGCCGTGCTGCCGCAATAGGGCGCGTCGTCCCCATCGCTCTCGCCTTCGGCGACCCGCTTGATCACCTTTTCAAGGTCTTCCAGTTGAGCGATCTTCTCCTCGACGGAAGCGAGCTGCTGTTTTGCGATACGGAGTGCCTCGGGCGAACGCGAGGCCGAGACGTCGGCTAGATGAAGCAGATCCCTGATCGCATCGATGTCAAACCCGAGATCCCGCGCCCGGCGAATGAACAGTAATCGTTTGACCGCATCATGATCGTAGCGTCTCTGATTGCCCTTGTTCCGCAAGCCCTCGGGCAAGAGACCGATCTGCTCGTAATAGCGGATCGTTGGAATCTTGACCCCCGTGATCTGGGAGAGTTCGCCGATGCCCAGGTCCATGGCTGTTGTCCTTTCTGAAGGGTGGTGCGAGTTCATGAATGGGTTTTCCGAGCGCGATGTTCGCGGTTGCTACGATTGGTTCCAGCCGGGCAAAGCCGCCCGTCAAATTTGACGGACGGCTTCTTCGACGGGAGGGATCAGTAGCTCTCGGCTGGTATCAGGGGGCGTGAAGACGTGCCGTCGTCACGTTCGTCGTCGGTCGACTTCGCCCCCTTGAAGCGCAAGAGCCGGAGCGCATTCAGCGTCACGATCGCCGTGGCGCCGGTATCGGCGAGGACTGCGATCCAGAGGCCGGTGATCCCGAGGACGCTGGTGACAAGAAACAGGCCCTTCAGCGCCAAAGCGAAGACGACGTTCTGATGGATGTTGGCCATTGTCGCACGGGACAGCGCCACAAGATGGGCAACGTCCGTCACTCGGCTCTTCAGCAGGGCGGCGTCCGCCGTCTCGATTGCCACGTCGGTTCCGCCGCCCATGGCGATCCCGACATCGGCGGTTGCGAGCGCAGGGGCATCGTTGATTCCATCACCGACCATAGCCACCTTGGTCGTTCGTTTCATCTCGTTCACGAGATCGAGCTTGTCCTGCGGCAGAAGCTCGGCGCTCCATTCGATACCAAGACCCTTGGCGATCGCCTGAGCGGTGCGCCGATTGTCGCCGGTCAGCATCACGGAACGAACGCCCATCGCTTTGAGCCGGGCAATCCCCTCGGGCGCGTCTCGCCGCGGTTCGTCGCGCAAGGCGATCAGGCCGATTGCTTCCCGCGTTCCCTCATCAAAGAGGACGGCAACGGTGTTGCCGCGATCTTCGAGCCCTTCGATTGCGCTCTGCTCGTGCTTACCGATCACTGCCACGTTCGCGGCATGGCTCGGGGAGCCGACGGCAAGGCGGCGCCCGACGACCGTGGCATGGACTGCCTTCCCGGCCGTCGCAGAGGCGTCCTGCGCCGGAGGGACCGCTATGCCGGAAGCCTCTGCTCGGTTGATGATCGCCTTGGCAAGCGGATGGCTGGAACCCGTCTCGACCGCTGCCGCCAATGCGATGACATCCTTCTCCTCGTTCTTGCCGAAGGCCACCGTTTCGGTGACGCGCGGCTTGCCCTCAGTCAGCGTCCCTGTCTTGTCGAAGGCGATAGCGTTCACCTTGCCGATGGTTTCGAGGGCGTTGCCGCCCTTGATCAGCAGGCCGCGGCGGGTGCCGACGGCAAGGCCCGAGGCGATCGCCGCAGGCGTCGAGAGAACGAGCGCGCAGGGACATGCGATCAGCAACAGCGCGAGGCCGCGATAGATCCAGGTGTCCCAATCGCCGCCCATCGCCAGTGGCGGCACGATGACGATCAGCGCAGCGATCAGCATCACGGCCGGGGTATAGTAGCGGCTGAAATTCTCGATGAAACGTGCGGTAGGAGCCTTGGCGGACTGAGCCTGCTCGACGAGCTGGATGATGCGCGAGATCGTGTTGTCGGCAGCGGCCTTTTCGACGCGAACCTTGAGAACGCCATCGACATTGATGGACCCGGCATAAATGCTCTCGCCCTTGGCTTTGGCACGCGGGACCGATTCCCCGGTGATGGGCGATTCGTCGAGGCTGGAAGTGCCTTGGACGATCTGTCCGTCGGCCGGCACTCGGTCGCCGGGCCGCACAAGAACAAGGTCGTTCACGCGCAAGGAAGTCGCTGGGACGCTACGCTGAGCGCCGCTGGGATCAAGCAGAATTGCGGTCTTTGGCACCAGCGACGCAAGGGCCTTTATGCCGGCGCGAGCGCGTCCGGCTGCAACGCTTTCAAGCAGCTCGCCGACCGCGAACAGGAACACCACCGCAGCCGCCTCTTCGGCCTCGCCGATCACCAAGGCGCCGATCGCGGCCACACTCATCAGTGTCTCGATCGAGAACGGCGACCCTGACGTCGCGAGGGCAAACGCCTTGCGGGCGAATGGCAGGACGCCTGCGACGACGGCGAGTGCAAAGATCCACTCTGCATAGAGGGGGATAAACTGGGCGATGAGGTAGGCCGAGCCCATCAGCAGACCGAGGCCGATGACGTGTTTGCCCTTGCGAGTCTGCCACCAGCGTTGATTGCGCATAGCTGGCGCGGGCGCAACGTCCACGGCGACGTCGGACGAAGACGAAAGTTCGCGTGTGTTGGTTACCCCGAAGCCGAGGCTCTTGATGGCCCTTTCGATGTCGGCAACCTTGGTGCCCGAGCCGGGAACCAAGTTGAGTTCAAGCATTTCGGTCGTGAAGTTCACGCGAATGTCGGAAACATCGGGCATTCTTGCAAGTGCGACCTCGATCTTGCCGACGCAACTCGCGCAATCCATGCCCTCGACCTGCATCGAGACATTGGGCGGTGATGTCAGATCTGTGCGCGAGACCGGCGTTTGCGCGAGCTGACCATGATCGTGGCCACCGCAGTCGCTGTGATCATGATGATGCGCATGGTGGTGATCGTGCCCATGATCATGCTCACCGGAGCAGCCGCTGTGGTCATGCCCGCTATGCGCTTCGGAATGCCGGGCGGGCGTCGATGGAATGACGGCGGGCGGTAGCTCGGTCACATCGAAGCCGAGCGCGCGGATCTTCCTGGCGATGTCGTTCGACGTCGTTGTGCTGGCCGTATCGCGGGAAAGCTGCAGCGTCTCGGTGGCAAAATTGACGGTAACGTCAGTGATGCCTCCCAGACGGTTCAGCGCAGTCTCGATCTTGCCGACGCAACTTGCGCAATCCATGCCCTCGACGCGAAAGCCCAAGCGCTCACCGCCGCTAGGTGCTGAAAGTCCCGTTGTCATTCCGATCTCCTTTCTCACCACGCGGTGGGCGCGTGCGCAGGCCCCGCACGGCCACGAAAGGAGTCAATACCACGATTGAACAACTATTCAAGCGTATGTTGATAGTATCGGCTTTCGCGGTTTCAGATCACTCCTCGGCGTGATCCTCGGAGATGTGCGTCGCCATGTCGTGGAGAACCTGACGGACATGCTCGTCGGCGATCTCGTAAAAGATCTGCTTGGCCTGGCGCTCGCCCTTGACGAGACGGGCACCGCGCAGCAGGCGCAGATGATGGCTGACCAGGGACAGGGACAGGTCGATTTTCTCCGCGATCTCGCCGACCGAAATCGGACCGGGCATGCAGCTCAGGAGGATTTTCAGCCGTGAGGGATCGCCGAGAAGCCGGAAGGTTTCCGCCAGGATCGTAACCTCGTTCTGCGAGAGCGAGGAATGGTCGAGGTGGCTGTGTGTCTCTGTTGCGCTCGGGGTTGCGGCCTCGGCCTGCTTTTCGACCCGTTTCGGTTTACCGGCAGTCATCAGCGATTTTCACCTGTGTCTTGAGGCGGTTCACGCCCGTTTGATGGCAACGTGTCGGCCACGTCGATTTGTCTCGTCCAATCTACCGGAAGGCTGCGCGATCTCAATGCGCAACAGGCCCGATACTTCCCGATCAGCGAGTCGGAGCGATCGTAGCCGGCACCACGTCAGTCTTCATCTGCTGATGTCGTCCTGCGCCTCGGAAATTTCCACCCCGGAGCAAGAACAGCCTTGACCTTACAAGCGCTGGAAGCCGCACGCTGACGGCAATCCACTCTTCCGGGAGGCCGTTTGACGGTCTGCCGGAAGCCAATCCACGTCTAAAGCAAGAAGGGCAAGGACATGCCAGAAGCCAACACGCCACACATCCTCATCTATACGACGCCGACCTGCCCGGACTGCCACGCACTCAAGCGTTGGCTGGCCCAGCAGGGTCTCGCCTATGAGGAGCGTGACCTGACCGACCCCAAGATCGCCGAGGAGGCAAAGGCACGCACGGGTGTCAGGGTCGCTCCTATCACAATCGTAGGGTCGGAAGTTTTCTACGGAACCTTCCCAAGCCAGAAGCCGGGACTCGTCAAGGCTCTAGGTTTGACCGGGAGTGCATGATGACGAACAGGTTCGTTGATATTCGGCAGGCACGGGTCAGTCTGGAGGTCCAGGAGGGACAAACCATCCTCGATGCGGCACTTGCCGCAGGCATACCTTATCCCCACGGCTGCCGTTCCGGCCGCTGCGGCTCGTGCAAGTCACGTCTGATCGAGGGCGAGGTGGAACTGCTCCAGCATTCTCGCTTCGCCCTCAGCGAGGAAGAGAAGGCCGACGGCCTGATCCTGGCATGCCGTGCGGTGCCGCAGACCGATGCGGCAGTCGCCTGGCTGGGCAGCGATGACGATGATGCGGTTGAGGCTCCTCAACGGGTGGAGGCCATCGTGTCCGGCCTTGATGACCTTACCCACGACATCAAGCTGGTGCGAATCTCGCCTGTGGATGGCTCCCCGTTGCTCTTCACGGCCGGACAGTATGCCCAGGTCGGATTCGATGGTGTGCCCGCGCGCAGCTACTCCATGGCCAATCGTCACGGCGACGACAGCCTCGAATTTCACATTCGCAAGGTTCCGGGGGGCGTCACGTCACAGCACGTCCATGACGCGCTGAAAGCCGGCGACAAGGTGACGCTCGAATTTCCGCTAGGCTCCTCCTACCTCCGTCAGCATCATTCCGGCCCGATCCTGTGCGTCGCCGGCGGTTCCGGTCTGGCGCCGATCAAGTCGATCGTGGAAACAGCCCTTGCACACGGCATGAAGCAGCCGATCCATGTCTACTTTGGCGCACGCGGCGCGCGCGACCTCTATCTTGTCGAGCATTTCGAGGCGCTGGCGGACCGTCACAACAACCTCAGCTTTACGGCTGTCCTGTCGGATATGCAGGCAGCACGCCATCGGCATGGCTTCGTGACCGATGCGGTGGCCGAGGATCTCGCCGACTTCGACGGGTGGAAAGCCTATGTTGCAGGTCCGCCCCCGATGGTCGATGCGGCGATGGACGTGGTTTTTGCGCGGGGCCTGCGTCCCGAAGACATGCACGCCGATGTTTTCTTCACGCCGGAAGAGCAAGTGGCGGCGACGGTAGAGTGATCTGCCGCGGTCCGAACCCGCCAGTGACAAAAAGCCAGCCGCGAACGACTTCGCGGCTGGCTTTTCATGAGCCGTTTCAAACTTGACAGCCTGACCCGGTATGGGCGACCTCGCAGAATGCCCCCAAATTTGGGGATCTGCGAGGCGATGTCGCGGATGCGGTTCTTATTGCCCGCGCGCGGTGAGCCATTCCTGCATCATGGCGATCTCGCCTTCCTGGGCGGAGATCACGTCCTCGGCCAGTTTACGAACCTCAGGGTCGGTGCCGTATTGCAGAACGACCCGCGCCATGTCGATCGCGCCTTGGTGGTGCGGGATCATGCCGCGCATGAAGTCGATGTCGGCGTCGCCGGTGAAGTCGACTGTCATGTCGGCGTGCATACGGTTATTGGCTTCGATGTAAGCCTGTGTGGAAGGGTTGTCGGAGGCCGGCATCGAGTGACCCGGCATGTCGTGGCCTTGCATTGGGGTATCCGTGTTCAGTTGGCTTTGTGCGATGGCGAGGCCGGCGCTGATGGCGAGTGCGCCGCCAATGAAGATCGGGGTCAGCTTGTGCATGATCTTGCTCCTGTTCAATTCACGGTCGCCGGATACCCAGCCTCTTCGAGAACCTGCTGAAGGGCTGCCGGGGTTGCGGTCGTCTCGACCTTGACCGTCCGCTGGGCGGGGTTGGTGTCGATCTTGGCGGTCGGATCGACCGACTGGATCGCCTTGGTGACGGACTTGGCGCAACCGCCGCAGGTCATGCCTTCAATCTTGAGTTCCATGAGCGTTCTCCTTTGGGTTCGGTTCTCATGGTCCTCAAGTTAGGGTTTCCAACGATGGGAAGGTCAAGAGGAAACGAAAAGGAATTTTTACCCTTGACCTTCCCATCGTTGGAAGGAGCATATCAGTGTCCGAACTCGAATTCTGACTTAGAAAGGAGGCGGCAATGGATGCCCCTGTTCGAGCTGCGGACAAGACGAATGCAGCAATTTCTCTGCCTATCGAGGGCATGACCTGCGCATCCTGCGTCGGTCGTGTCGAGCGCGCCCTGAAGGCCGTCCCCGGTGTCGCCAACGCGGTCGTCAATCTGGCGACCGAGAAGGCTAGCATCACGACGAACGACACGGTTGATCGCATGGCGCTCGTCAAGGCGGTCGAAAATGCTGGCTATGAAGTGCCGGCCAGCTTCAGTGCGCCGAAAGCTGCCCTCCTTGAGGTGCCGATCGAAGGCATGACCTGCGCTTCTTGTGTGGGGCGGGTGGAAAAGGCCCTCAAGGCCATCCCCGGTGTTGCCAATGCCGTGGTCAACCTCGCTACCGAGAAAGCCAGCATCACGACGAGCGGCCCGGTGGACCGAGCGGTCGTCGTGAAGGCCGTGGAGGACGCAGGCTACGCGGTTTCGGCAAGTTTCACCGCACCGGCGGCGGCTTCGCTTGAGGTCGCGATCGAGGGCATGACCTGCGCCTCCTGCGTCGGACGTGTCGAAAAGGCGCTCAAGGCCGTGCCGGGCGTCACCAACGCCGTCGTCAACCTCGCCACCGAGAAGGCCACCGTCCAGGGAACCGCCGATGCTGCGGCCATCGTCGCGGCAATCGCGAACGCGGGCTACGAGGCCAAGGTGATCGCGGCGGTGAACGGGGCGGGCCAGGCCGAGGTCGATGATCGCGCCGAGAAGAAGGAAGCCGAACGTCGGGAACTGACCCGCGATTTCACCATCGCGGCGGTTCTGACCGCGCCGGTCTTCATCCTGGAGATGGGGTCGCACCTCATTCCGGGCGCGCACGACCTGATCGCCGCGACCATCGGGATGCAGAACAGTTGGTATCTTCAGTTCGTGCTGACGACGCTGGTGCTGTTCGTGCCCGGCATCCGCTTCTATGACAAGGGCCTCCCGGCGCTCTGGCGGCTGGCTCCCGACATGAACTCGCTGGTCGCCGTCGGCTCGCTCGCCGCCTACCTCTATTCGCTGGTGGCGACCTTCGCGCCGGGCTTCCTGCCTGCCGGGACGGTGAACGTCTATTATGAAGCCGCTGCGGTCATCGTCACCCTGATCCTGCTCGGCCGGTTGCTCGAGGCCCGCGCCAAGGGGCGCACTTCGGAAGCGATCAAGCGGCTGGTCGGACTTCAGGCCAAGACCGCGCGTGTCCGCCGCGACGGCAAGACGGTCGATCTGCCGATCGATTCGGTGCTGTCCGGCGACATCGTGGAGGTCCGCCCCGGCGACCGCATCCCGGTCGATGGTGAAGTCATCGAGGGCGAAAGCTATGTCGACGAGTCGATGATCACCGGCGAACCGATCCCGGTTGCCAAGACGAGCGGCAGCGAGGTCGTGGCCGGAACCGTGAACCAGAAGGGCGCCTTTGCGATCCGCGCCACGGCGGTCGGCGGCAACACCGTGCTGTCGCAGATCATCCGCATGGTCGAGGAAGCCCAAGGCTCGAAGCTGCCGATCCAGGCGCTGGTCGACAAGGTGACGATGTATTTCGTGCCGGCGGTCTTCGCCGTCGCCGCGCTCACCTTCGCTGCATGGCTCTATTTCGGCCCGTCGCCCGCGTTGACCTTCGCGCTGGTCAATGCCGTCGCAGTGCTGATCATCGCTTGCCCCTGCGCCATGGGTCTGGCAACGCCGACCTCGATCATGGTCGGCACCGGCCGGGGCGCGGAGCTGGGCGTGCTGTTCCGCAAGGGTGAAGCGTTGCAACTGCTGAAGGACGCGAAGGTCGTGGCGGTCGACAAGACCGGCACGCTGACCGAAGGCAAGCCTGCCCTGACCGACCTCGAACTCGCCGCCGGCTTCGACCGGACGACGGTGCTGGGTCTGGTCGCGGCCGTCGAAGCCAAGTCGGAACACCCGATTGCCCGCGCCATCGTGGATGCGGCCGAGGCGGAAGGCATTGCGCTGCCCGCAGTGTCGGACTTCGAGTCGGTCACCGGCTTCGGCGTGAAGGCCGTGGTCGACGGCAAGCGTGTCGAGATCGGCGCGGACCGCTACATGGTCGAACTAGGCCATGACGTGGCGGGCTTCGCCAAGGTCGCCGAACGTCTGGGCAACGAGGGCAAGTCGCCGCTCTATGCCGCGATCGACGGCAGGCTGGCGACGATCATCGCCGTGGCCGACCCGATCAAGGAGACGACGCCGGCGGCGATCAAGGCGCTGCATGACCTCGGCCTGAAGGTGGCGATGATCACCGGCGACAACAAGCGCACGGCCAAGGCCATCGCGGCTCGCCTGGGCATCGACGAGGTGGTGGCGGAGGTGTTGCCGGACGGCAAGGTCGACTCGATCCGCCGGCTCAAGGCCGAGCATGGCAAGGTCGCCTTCGTGGGCGACGGCATCAACGACGCTCCGGCGCTGGCCGAGGCGGATGTGGGTCTCGCCATCGGCACGGGCACGGACATCGCCATCGAGGCGGCGGACGTGGTGCTGATGTCGGGCAGCCTGACGGGCGTGCCGAACGCCATCGCGCTGTCCAAGGCGACGATCGGCAATATCCGGCAGAACCTGTTCTGGGCCTTCGCCTATAACACGGCCCTGATCCCGGTCGCCGCAGGTGCGCTCTATCCGGCCTACGGCATCCTCTTGTCGCCGGTCTTTGCCGCCGGCGCCATGGCCCTGTCGAGCGTCTTCGTCCTCGGCAATGCGCTCCGGCTCAAGACCTTCAAGGTCCAGGGCTGATGGAACCAGACAGCCGATCCTATATTCAGGGTCGGCTGTCCTTACATACGGGAGATTGTTCATGAATATCGGACAGGCAGCAAAGGCATCGGGCGTTTCGGCCAAGATGATCCGCTACTACGAGCAGACAGGTCTCATCCCGGCTGCTGATCGGAAGGACTCCGGTTACCGCGACTATTCGGATACCGATGTCCACATGCTGCGCTTCATCCGCCGCGCGCGCGACCTCGGTTTTTCGGTGGCCGAGATCGGTGACCTGCTCAACCTCTGGCGCGACGCGACGCGACAGAGTGCAGAAGTGAAGCGCTTGGCGCAGGGCCATATCGACGCGCTGGAGAGGAAGATCGCGGATATGCAGGACATGGCCCACACGCTCACCATGCTGGTGAACGCTTGCCAAGGGGATCATCGGCCGCATTGCCCGATCCTGCAGCGCCTTGAGACCGATCAGGACGATGAAGATCTTTCGATCCGGCCTCGGTCCGGCGCGGTCAATCGCTCGCTGCAATAACCGCATGCCCAAGCAGCCTTTCGGCTGCGAGGGCGCAGAGCGAGGACCTGACCCGGTGCATCCCCGCCAAAATGGCGGGGACATTGCGTTTCAGGCTTGCGGTTTGCGTGCCGCTTGCCAGAGCAACGGCACGAGGATCAAGGCGACCGGCGGAAACAACAGCCAGTTGATCGCCGCCCATCCCGAGTTGTGCAGGACGCTGCCTGCCAGAAACGAGACGGCGGCGGTCGTGCCGAAGACCATGAAGTCGTTTGCGCCCTGCGCCTTGGCGCGCTCGCCCGGCGTATGGCAGTCCGTGACCATCGCCGTCGCTCCGATGAAGCTAAAATTCCAGCCGATGCCCATGATGGCCAGAGACCCCCAGAAATTGATTAGCTCAAGCCCGGCCAGCGCGACGATGGCCGAGACGGCGATGAGCAGCATCCCCGCCGCCGTCACACGCTCCTTGCCGAAGCGTGTCATGAGGCGGCCGGTGACGAAGCTCGGCGCGAACATCGCCAGTAGATGCCACTGGATTCCGAGTGCTGCGCTGTCGACCGAATGGCCGGTATTGACCATCGCGATCGGTGCGGCCGTCATGACGAAAGCCATGAGGCCGTAGGAGACGACGCCGGCCGCGACGGCAAGCATGTAGCGGGGCATCATCAGGATATGGATCAGGGAACGGCCGGAGCTTTCCGACGCGGATTGCGAAGCGGATTGCGGCGTGCGCAGCATCAACAGAATCGGGATCGACAACAACGGAAGCGCCGCCTGGCTGAGGAAGCTGCCGACATAGGGGGTGCCGGGGAAGGAATCGCGTGTCCAGATGACGAGCTGCGGACCGATGACAGCCGCGATCAGCCCACCGACCATCACCCAGGAGATTGCTCGTGCCTTCAAAGTGCCTTCGGCAGCATCGGCGGCAGCGAAGCGATAGCTTTGGACGTAGGAACCGTAGAGACCGGCGGTAAAGCAGCCGACGCAGAACAGCAGGAACGACGATACGAAGATGCCAAACGCCGCGATGAGTCCCGCTGCGAGGCCGAACAACGCGCCGAACAGATAACCGCCACGGCGCCCCCAGGCGCGCATGACGAAGGCGGCGGGCAGCGTGCCGATTGCGAGGCCGAGACCGAAGAGACTGACCGGCAGCGTCACCCATGCGGGGTTGTCGGCAAGCTGCTGGCCGACCAGGCCGCCGAGCGACATGACGATCGGCGCGCTCGATCCTCCGAGCGCCTGCGCGGCAGTAAGGACGGTGATGTTGCGCCGGACAGTTACCGTATCGTCCATTGGACCTCCCACGATTATTTGCTTCGACGTTGACATGCCGGCAAAACTCTTGGGTTTTGCGGAAACCAAACTTTTGCTCTAACGTATATATACCCATACCGGGTAGGGGTAGCTGGATGTGCAACAAAAATTCCAAGCAGATCATCGCGTCGCTCAACCGGATCGCCGGGCAGGTTCGCGGTGTCGGCCAGATGGTCGAGGACGAGCGATACTGCATCGACATTCTCAACCAGATCCACGCGGTTAAAGCCGCGCTCTCCAAGGTGGAGAACCAGGTGTTGCGATCGCATGCCGCCTGCTGCGTCGAGGAGGCGATCGCATCGGGCGATGCAGACCTTCAGCGCGCCAAGTTCAATGAACTGGTGGAGGTGTTCGCGAAAGCGAAACTTTAGATCGAAGGGATCAGACTATGGCGACTCATGCAGCCAAACGCGCCGAACTTCATCGAATGGTGATGGAAAACCATACCTGCCCCTACGGGTTGAAAGCGCTCGATCTGCTCAAGCGGGAAGGCTACGAGGTCGACGATCACCATCTGACGACCCGCGCCGAGACGGACGCCTTCAAGGCAAAGCATGATGTTCAATCGACGCCGCAGACCTTCATAGGCGGCAAGCGGATCGGCGGTTACGATGATCTCGTCCGGTTCTTCGGCGGCAAGGTCGAGGACAAGGATGCCGTTACCTACAAGCCGGTGATCGCGCTGTTCGCGATGGCTGCCCTAATGGCTTTGGCCGCGAGTTGGGCGGCGTTCGGGAACCTCGCGACGGTCCAAGCCGCCGAATGGTTCATCGCCATCGCGATGTGTCTTCTTGCCCTTCAGAAGCTGAAGGACGTGGAAGGCTTCGCCACCATGTTCCTGAACTACGACCTTTTGGCGCAGCGGTGGGTCCGATACGCCTACATCTATCCCTTCGCGGAGGCCCTCGCCGGCATCCTGATGATGGCCGGCGCGCTGATGTGGCTGTCGATTCCTGTCGCACTGTTCATCGGCGGCATCGGCGCGGTCTCGGTGTTCAAGGCGGTCTATATCGACAAGCGCGAACTGAAATGCGCCTGCGTCGGTGGTGACAGCAACGTGCCGCTCGGCTTCGTCTCGCTCACGGAAAATCTCATGATGATCGGCATGGCGATCTGGATGATCTTCAAGCCGATGGGCATCGGTCACTGACAACCGTGAAAGGATAGCCAGATGGCAAGCGATCACACGGCCCATGGCGGGCATTCCGGGAATAGTCACGGCTCCCATGGCCGTCCCTATCTGATGTTCTGGATCAACATGATCCTCGGCCTCGTCGTGATGTATGTCGTGATGTTTTCGATGATCGACGGCTGGGGCGACTTCCGGAACAATCTGAACATGCTTTACATGGCGATAACCATGTGGGCGCCGATGGGCATTTTCATGCTGGCGACGATGCCGGGCATGTTCCCGAACCGTAGGGCGAACATTGCCCTGTATGTGCTTTTCGTCGTCCTCACCCTGGGATCATTTTGGGCGACTCGATCCCAAGCCATGATCGATGACCGCCAGTTTATCGACTCGATGATTCCGCATCATTCGGGAGCCATCTTGATGTGCAGGGAGGCCAACCTGTCGGACGCCGAACTTCTGGCGTTGTGTGAAGAGATTGAGGTCGCCCAGCGTCGCGAGATCGAGCAGATGCAGGCGATTGCTGGCCGGCTGAACGATTAGTCGGGGCTTGGTTCGCATGCGGTGGCAACGTGCATGCGGGAGATAAGGGAAGCGGAGGCTTACTATGGTTCACGACCATAACCATCATCACGGCGCCGGCCATGCCCATAACAAGGGGCACGGTGGCGGATCGGGCCATCACACCACGAACGCGGAGGCAAGCGATACTGTGAAGGACCCCGTTTGTGGGATGTCCGTGGACCCCACAACGGCCAAGCACCGAGCGCAATACCAGGGCGCGACGTATTATTTCTGCTCCGAGAACTGCCAAACCAAGTTCATGACCGATCCCGGCAAATATGTCGGACCATCGGAACCGGCCGAGGCAGTGGCGGTGCCAGAGGGCACGATCTTTACCTGTCCAATGCACCCCCAGATCCGTCAGGTCGGCCCAGGATCTTGCCCGATCTGCGGGATGGCGCTGGAACCCGAAATGCCGACGGCCGAAACCGGACCCAGTGCGGAACTGGTCGACATGACTCGACGGTTCTGGGTGGGTGCCGCGCTTTCTGTTCCGGTAGTCTTCCTTGGGATGGGCAGCGAACTTTTCGGCTTGCATCGCTACATTCCTGGGCAGATCAACAACTGCCTGCAACTCATACTGGCGACGCCGGTGGTGCTGTGGGCAGGCTGGCCGTTCTTTCAGCGCGGCTGGGCGTCCGTGGTGAACCGATCGCTCAATATGTTCACGCTCATCGCGATGGGCGTAGGCGTTGCCTGGATTTACTCCGTGGTGGCAACGCTCGCCCCCGACCTGTTCCCGGAAACGGCGCGGATGATGGGAGACACCGTTGCGGTTTACTTCGAGGCGGCCGCGGTGATCACGGTGCTGGCGCTGCTCGGCCAAGTGCTGGAGCTACGCGCGCGCGAACAGACCTCGGGCGCGATACGCGCGCTTCTTGACCTGGCTCCGAAGACAGCCCGACGTATCCGGCCAGATGGCACCGACGAGGAGGTGGCGGTCGAGCATATTGCCGTCGGCGACAAGCTTCGTGTTCGCATGGGCGAGAAAGTTCCGGTGGATGGGACGGTGCTGGAGGGGCGTTCGGCCGTCGATGAATCGATGATTACCGGCGAATCCATGCCGGTCACGAAAGAGCCGGGTGCAAAGCTCATCGCCGGGACCATCAATCAATCTGGCGCTCTGGTCATGGATGCGGCGCGCATTGGTCGCGATACCATGCTTTCGCAGATCGTCCAGATGGTGGCGCAGGCGCAGCGGTCCCGCGCCCCGATCCAGCGCTTGGCAGACCAGGTGTCCGGTTGGTTCGTTCCACTGGTCATCGTTATCGCCTTGATCGCTTTTGTGGCCTGGTCCCTTTTTGGCCCGGAACCCCGGTTGAGCTACGGCCTGATTGCGGCCGTTTCTGTTCTCATCATCGCCTGCCCTTGCGCCCTTGGCCTTGCAACACCGATGTCGATCATGGTTGGCGTCGGCAAAGGCGCCAATCTCGGATTGCTGATCAAGAACGCCGAGGCGCTCGAAAGGTTGGAGAAGATCGATACCCTTGTGGTCGACAAGACCGGCACGCTTACGGAGGGGAAACCGGCCGTCACGGCCATCGTTCCGGTCGATGGGCGGAGCGAGACGGAACTTCTTCAAGCCGCGGCGAGCCTTGAACGTGCGAGCGAACATCCGATTGCACAGGCTATTGTCCGTGCCGCGGTGGAGAAGCAGCTCGCACTGTCGGAACCCTCGGACGTCGACTCTCCTGTCGGTCGGGGAGTCTTGGGAACCGTCGCCGGTCAGCGCGTGCTGATCGGTAGCGCCAAGTTTTTGGAGCTGGAAGGCGTTCAGCCGGGCGCAGCGGCGATCGAGGCGGACGCCATTCGCTCACGCGGGGCCACCGCCGTCTTGGTCGCCATCGACGGCCGGCCCGCCGGCGCCATCGGCGTGGCCGATCCCATACGATCCACTACGCCTGCAGCGCTGGAAGCCCTCCGAAAGGACGGCATCCGCGTGGTCATGATGACTGGTGACAATAAGCTCACGGCTCAGGCGGTGGCAAAAGAGCTGGGCATCGCCGATGTGGAGGCCGAGGTGCTTCCAGAACGCAAGAGCGAGGTTGTTACACGTCTTCGCAAGGAAGGCCGTATCGTCGCCATGGCGGGCGATGGGGTGAATGACGCCCCAGCGCTTGCGGCTGCCGATGTCGGCATAGCGATGGGCGGAGGAACGGATGTCGCCATGGAATCCGCGGGAGTCACGCTGCTAGGCGGTGACCTATTGGGGATCGTGAAGGCGCGTCGCCTGTCGGGAGCGACAATGCGCAATATCCGGCAGAACCTGTTCTTCGCATTCTTCTACAACTCTGCAGGCGTGCCGGTGGCGGCCGGGTTACTGTATCCCGTGATGGGGCTGCTGTTGTCACCGGCGCTTGCCGCACTGGCCATGGCGCTCTCTTCGGTCAGCGTCATTGCCAACGCTTTGCGATTGAGAACTACCAAGATCGACATTTAGTGTCACAGGCCAGCGAAGGGCTGCTCAAGAACGAGGACCGATGATGTCGCGTTTTGGGTCGCCTTCCCTTTCCTCACGCGCATGCGAGAGCATGTCGAGCAGGACGTCACCGACATGCCTGTCGGTGACCTCATAGAACATCTGCTTCGAGTGGCGAACGCGCGTCACCAGCCGCGCGCCACGGAGAAGGCGCAGGTGGTGGCTAACGAGTGACTGGGATAGCTCCAGCGCCTCGGAAATATCGGTCACGGATTTCGGACCGTCTTCGCAGTGCAGGAGAATCTTCAGCCTGCTGGGATCACCCAGCAGGCGAAAGGTTTCAGCCAGAAAGTTCAGCTCTTGGGACGAAGGGGCTTCTGCGGTGTTCACGTCGAACCTTCCCGATCAACTGAGTGAACCATCAGGCGCGGCGGATCAGTGGGAATGACCCGCATGGGATAGCGCCGCGGTGTTCGGCTCCTCCAAGGTGCAACTGGCTACTCCGTCCCAGTCGATGCCGATCGTCGGGTGTTCGATCTTGAACTTCGTTTTCAGTTCGGCCTCGACCTGTTTCATGACGCTGCGAACATCGACGCCTTCCATCGGCTGCACCTGAAGCGTCGCCAGCACACGACCGGAGGTCAGCGACCAGACGTGGATATGGTTGACGCTCTGGATACCCGGAACGGTCTTGAGAAGATGCTCGGAAATCTTGTCGGCGCCGGCGTTGTCTGGTGCACCTTCGAGCAGGATATGCAGAGTGTTCTTGAGCAGGCTCCATGCACTGCGCAGGATCAGCAGAGACACGAATACCGACAGGATGGGGTCGATAGGAGTCCAGCCAGTATACCAGATGACGACTGCGGCGACGATCGCACCCACCGAGCCGAGCAGGTCGCCCATGACGTGCAGGACGGCGCCCTTGACGTTGACGTGTTCGGAATCTCCGCGCGTCAGATACCAAAGCACGAAGAGGTTCACGAGCATGCCGATGATGGCTACGACGAACATCGAGCCAGCGAGGACCGGCTGAGGTTCCTGGAACCGTTCGATAGCCTCATAGACGATAAAGCCGACGATGCCGAATAGGGTAAGGGCGTTGACCAGGCCGGCAATCACCTCGAAGCGGGCATAGCCGAAGGTGCGCTGGCTGTCGGCGGCCCGCCGACCGAGGCGGAAGGCGACATATGCGAGGCCGAGCGCGATTGCGTCGGTGAGCATGTGGCCGGCATCGGCAAGCAGCGCGAGCGAACCGGAGATCACACCGCCGACGGCCTCGACGATCATGAAGGTGAAGATGATGAAGAACGAAATGAGGATTTTGCGCTCGTTGTCCTTCGTGACTGTCGGGACATGCGAGTGGTCATGATCGTGATCGTGACCATGATCGTGGCCGCCGCCGTGGTTATGGTCGTGCTTGGAGTGGTCGTGACCGTCATGGTCGCTGTGGGAGTGTGATGAGTTTGCCATTGCTCGTTTCCGGTTGCATCAAGTCAACACTTGAATAGTTGTTCAAGTGTATGTCTGTCAACCTGCTGTGCGATTTTTTTTGCATCTGCCCGGAGCCTCTAGGACCGACGGACCGTGACGGCGCACAGGGCAATACCGACGCTTTCGTCGTTGAAGATCTGGCTGATCCTAGAAATCAAAAGGGCAGCCCGAGGACTGCCCATTTCGACACCGCAATGAGCCTGGGGACACCTACGGGAGCAGTTTGGCGCTCGCGATCAGTGGGCAGGAGGTAGTATCAGGCGGCCGCCGGGGCGCCTTCGGCCGGGTAGCCCGCCTCGGTGAGAACGGCACGCAGGTCCGCCTCGGTCGCAGATGATTCAACACGGACCTCACGCTTGGGCGGATCAGTCTCGATCTTCGCGGCGGCATCGACGCTTTGCAGCGCCTTGGTTACCGACTTGGCGCAACCGCCGCATGTCATGTTGGGAACGGTGAAGAGATACATGGAGGGCTCCTTGATTTGAGTCCTCTGGAAAATGGGGCTTTCCACCGTTGGAAGGTCAAGGGGCAAAATTCAGAAACTTTCTGCTTGACCTTGCCACCGTTGTAAGCCGCAAGCATCCGCCATGCCAAGACCGCAATCCTCAAGCGCCACGGGCTCGTTTTGAGACTTCGGCATCTTGAACGGACGGTGGCATTGCCTCTCTCGATCATCTCTCTTCTTCATGCAAATATTGAACAGTTGTTTATGTGTTCAAATGTTGTATGATCTGGCTATGACCCGCTACGCGCGATACGTCTCGTCATCGCGTGAATGCTCGACAATCGGAGAAGGACAGTTGGCTTGCCTATGGTCCGAGAGCATATGATCCGGACGGCGGCTCTCGGATGAAGGAGACCGCCAAGTTCCCTGACTCCATCGAGCTTCGTCACCTTCGCTACTTCATAGCCGCTGCCGAACATGGCAGTTTCCGCAAGGCAGGGAGTTCGTTAGGTCTATCGCAATCGGCAATCAGCCGTTGCATCGCCGATCTCGAAGACAGGATGGGCGCGTCCCTCTTTCACCGGCACGCATGGGGCGTGTCGCAGACCTTTGCGGGGCAGCGTTTCCTTCACCGCGCGCGTCGGGCTATCAAGACAATAGACGAAGGCGCTCACGAAGTTGCCGCCGCAGGACGATCCGAGCAGGGACGAGGGCAGTGTCCCGGGTGGTGGTGTAGGAGGCCGCGCGCGGAGCCTTCGGCGTAGCGCAGCGCG
>NZ_JBHMQU010000088.1:0-85756 GCF_042435015.1 Paracoccus panacisoli
CGACATGGCTACGATCCGACTTGGCGGCGGCGGCCTCGGCCCGCGACGGGCTGGCGGTGGCCGAGGCGAGCCGCGCGCAGGCGCAGGCGGCGCTGGACCTCGCGCAGCTGAACCTCGACCGGACGCGGATCGTGGCCCCGGTGGACGGGCGGGTGACGGCGCGGGCCGCGCAGCTGGGTGGCATCGCCAGCCCGGCGGGCGAGCCGATGTTCACGCTGATCGCCGATGGCAGCGTCGAGTTCGAGGGCGAGGTCATCGAGGCCGCGCTGCCCGAGCTGAAGATCGGGCAGGAGACGCAGTTGAACGTGGCGGGCGTCGGCCCGGTCGGTGGCGAGGTGCGGCAGCTGCCCGCCGCCGTCGATCCGGTCACGCGCCTTGGCCTCGTCCGGGTGGCGCTGCCCGACGACGACCGGCTGCTGACCGGGCTCTTTGCCAGCGGCGACATCGTGACGCTGCGCCGCCGCTCGCTGACCGTGCCCGCGACGGCGGTCCTGTCGGACGACCGCGGCGACCGGGTGCAGGTGGTCGCGGGCGGCGTGGTCGAATCCCGCCCCGTGAAGGCCGGGCTCTTGTGGCAGGGGCGGCGCGAGGTGCTCGAGGGGCTCTCTGAGGGCGAGACGGTGATCGCGCGGGCCGGGGCGTTCTTCGCCACCGGCGACGCGGTGTCGCTGGTCGAGATGCCGGCCGAGGCGGCGCCCGCCACGCCCGCAGCCCCCGCACCCCCAGCCCCCGCGCCGGCCGACCCCGCGGCCCCGGCACCCGCACCGGCCGCCGCGGCGCAGGCGGTCACCCCGGCGGTCGCCGCGGGCACGCCCCCGGCGTCGGGCGAGGCGCGGCCATGAACCTCTCGACCTGGTCCATCCGCCATCCGGTCCCGCCGATCGCGATCTTCCTCGTCCTCATCATCGTCGGCATCTACAGCTTCCTGCACCTGCCGGTCACGGCAATGCCGAACATCGACCTGCCGATCATCTCGGTCAGCGTCGGCCAGCCCGGCGCCGCGCCGTCCGAGCTGACGAGCCAGGTCGTGAAGCCGATCGAGGACGCCATCGCCAACGTCACCGGCGTGCGGCACATGACCTCGAATGCCGGCGATTCGGCGGCCAGCGTGACCGTCGAGTTCACGCTCGAGACCGACAGCGACCGGGCGCTGAACGACATCAAGGACGCGGTGGCGAGCGTCCGCTCGGACCTGCCCGAGGGGATCACCGAGCCGCTGGTGCGGCGGCTCGACGTGACCGGGATGCCGATCCTGACCTATGCGGTCAGCGACCCGACCCGCTCGATCGAGGAGCTGTCGAAGTTCGTCGAGGACGTGATCGGCCGCCAGCTCTCGACCGTGGACGGGGTGGGGCAGGTCAGCCGCATCGGCGGCGCCGACCGGCAGATCGAGGTGGCGCTGGACCCCGACCGGCTGCTGGCGCTGGGCCTGACCGCCGCCGGCGTCAGCCAGGAGCTGCGGGCCAAGAACATCAACATGGGCGGCGGCCGCGGCGACCTTGCCGGGACGGAATACTCGATCCGCACGCTGGGCTCGGCCGACACGGTGGCGCAGCTGTCGGCAACGCCGATCTCGCTCGGGGCGGGCGGGCGGACGGTGCGGCTGGACCAGCTCGGCACGGTGATCGACGGGCCGAGCGAAGAGCGCAGCTTTGCGCTGCTCGACGGGCGGCCGGTCGTGGCCTTCGGGGTCTATCGCGCGACCGGCAAGTCCGACCTCGTGGCCGGTGACGGCGCCAAGGCGCGGCTGGCCGAGATCGGCGCCCAGCATCCGAACCTGCGGATCACGCTGATCGACGACGCCACCACCTACACCTCGCAGTCCTATCACAACGCGATGGAGACGCTGTACGAGGGCGCCGCGCTCGCCGTGATCGTCGTCATGCTGTTCCTGCGCAACTGGCGGGCGACGCTGATCGCCGCGATCTCGCTGCCGCTGTCGGTGATCCCCACGTTCTTCGTCATGGACATGCTGGGGTTCACGCTGAACGGCATCAGCCTGCTGGGGATCACGCTGGTGACGGGCATCCTCGTCGACGATGCCATCGTCGAGATCGAGAACGTGGTCCGCCACATCCACATGGGCGTCGACCCCTACCAGGCCGCCGAGGATGCCGCGACCGAGATCGGCACCACGGTCATCGCCATCTCGATGTCGATCGTCGCGGTGTTCGCGCCGGTCAGCTTCATGGGCGGGATCGCCGGGCAGTATTTCAAGCAGTTCGGCCTGACTGTGGCGGTGGCGGTGCTGTTCTCGCTGCTGGTGGCGCGGATCATCACGCCGATGCTCGCCGCCTATTTCATGCGCGGAGCGGGCGGTGCGCACGAGCCCGAGGACGGGCGGGTGATGCGCGGCCTGATGGGCACGCTGCGCTGGACCATGCGGCACCGCTTCCTCACCCTGCTGATGGGCTTCGGGGTGTTCGCTGGCTCGATCTACTCGGCCACGCTGCTGCCGACCGAGTTCATCGCCGCGGGCGACGTGGGCCGCAGCCAGGTTCAGGTCGAGCTGCCCCCCGGCGCCACCATCGACGCGAACGAGGCGATCTCGCGCAGCCTCTCGGCGCGGGTGGCCGAGATCCCCGAGGTGCAGTCGGTCTTCGTCATGGGCGGCACCGACTCGGTCACCAAGTCGCGGCTGATGATCAACTACGGCCGCAAGGAGGACCGCGACCGCAGCCAGTTCGAGATCGAGGCGCAGCTCAAGGACGAGCTGGCCGGCACCCCGGACGTGCGGCTGAACTTCCAGAACGAGCAGGGCGGCAACGACCTGACCATCAGCGTGCTGGGCGACACCGAGGACGGCGCGGCCGAGGCCGCCAACCTGCTGGTGGCCGAGATGCGCAAGATGGCGTCGCTGGAAAGCGTCACCTCGTCGGCGAACCTGCAGCGCCCGGAAATCCAGATCGCGCCCAAGACCGAGCTGGCGGCGCAGCTCGGCGTCTCGGCCAGCGCGATGGCGCAGACGCTGCTGGTGGCGACGCTGGGCGATAGCGAGGCGAACCTTGCCAAGTTCAACGCCGGCGACGAGCAGATCCCGATCCTCGTGCGGCTGAACGCCGAGGCGAGGAATGACCTGATGGAGCTGCGGAACCTGCGCGTGCCCTCGCAGGCGGGGCAGGTGCCGCTGGCGGCGGTGGCGGACGTCAGCTTCTCGGCCGGGGCGACGGAGATCTCGCGCTATGACCGGCGCTACCGCACGACGGTGGATGCGAACCTGGTCGACGGGGCGATCCTCGGGCCGGTGGCGGCCGAGGTGAAGGCGCTGCAGGGGAAGATCGCCCTGCCGCCGGGGACCGAGTTCCAGACCGCGGGCGACGCCGAGATCATGGGCGAGGTGTTCTCGGCCTTCGCGGCGGCGATGGGGTCGGGGATCCTGCTCGTCTATGTCGTGCTGGTGCTGCTCTTCCACAATTTCGTCACCCCCATCGCGATCCTGCTGTCCCTGCCGCTGGCCATCGGCGGGGCGATGTTCGCGCTGTACCTGACCGGCTACGCGATCGGGATGCCGGTGGTGATCGGCTTCCTGATGCTGATGGGGATCGTGACCAAGAACGCCATCATGCTGGTCGAGTTCGCGCTGGCGGCGATGGACGCGGGCGCGGCCAAGCGCGACGCGATCCTGGACGCGGTTCACAAGCGGGCGCGGCCGATCGTGATGACGACCATCGCCATGGCGGCGGGGATGGTGCCCTCGGCCATCTCGACCGCCGAGGGGTCCGAGTTCCGGGCCCCGATGGCGATTGCGGTGATCGGCGGGCTGCTGCTCTCGACGCTGCTGTCGCTGCTCTTCGTGCCGTCGCTGTTCTCGCTGCTGCACGGCGGGCAGGGGCGGCTCGGGCGGTTCGCGCAGCGGATGGTGGGGTTGAACCGGGCGCCGAAGGGCGAGGCAGCCGAGTAGGGGCTTCGCCCCTCGCGCCTGCGGCGCTCACCCCAGGATATTTGGGCAAGGAAGAAGGGCTGCCGGTGCGGGCAGCCCTTCGGGTTTGCAGTGGGGGATGGTCAGGCGAGCATCCCGACCGGGTTCTCGAGATGGGTCACGATGGCCTCGAGCAGCTGCGCGCCGAGCGCGCCGTCGATGACGCGGTGATCGACCGAGAGGGTCATCGACATAATGTTGCGGATGACCACCTGCCCGTCCTCGACCACCGGGGTCGGGATGCCGGCGCCGACCGCGAGGATCGCGCCATGCGGCGGGTTGATGACCGCGTCGAAGTTCTCGATCCCGAACATCCCGAGGTTCGAGATGGCGAAGCTGCCGCCCTGATACTCGTGCGGGGCGAGCTTCCTGGTCTTGGCGCGGGCGGCGAGGTCCTTCATCTCGGTCGAGAGGGCTGAGAGCGTCTTCTTGTCGGCGTCCTTGAGGACCGGGGTGAAGAGCCCGCCCTCGACCGCGACGGCCACCGCCACGTCCGAGGGCTTGAGCTTGATGATCCGGTCGCCCGCCCAGACGGCGTTGGCGTCCGGCACCTGCTGGAGGGCCAGCGCGCAGGCCTTGATGATGAAGTCGTTGACCGACAGCTTCACCTTGCGCGCCTCGAGCTGGGTGTTGAGCGTGCCGCGGAATTCCATCAGCGCGTCGAGCTTGGCGGACCGCCGCAGGTAGAAATGCGGGATGGTCTGCTTGGCCTCGGACAGGCGCGCGGCGATGGTGCGGCGCATCCCGTCGAGCGCGACCTCTTCGGTCTCGCGGCCTTCGAGCATCTTGGCGACGGTGGCGTAGGACATCCCCTGCGGAGCGGCCGCGGGGGCGGCCTGCGGGGTGGCGGCGGGTTTCGGGGCCTCGGTGGCGGGTTGGCCGGCGGCGGCTTGGCCCGCGGCGGCCGGCTGGGCGGCCGGTTGGGCCGCGCCGGGCTTGGCCCCTTCGACGTCGGCCTTGACGATCCGGCCCTTGGGGCCCGAACCGGTCAGCCCGGCAAGGTCGATCCCCTTTTCGGCCGCGATCCGGCGGGCGAGGGGCGAGGCGAAGATGCGCTCGCCCTTGCCGCGGGCCGGGGCCTCGGCGGGCTTCGCCGCGCCGGCGTCGCTTTTGGCGGGTTCGGCCTTCGTCTCAGGCTTGGCCTCGGTCGTGGCCTCGTCCTTCGGCGCCTCCGCCTTGGCGGCCGCGGGCTTCGACGGTGCGGCCTCGGCGGCGCTGGCGTCCTCGCCCTCGTCCAGCAAGAGCGCGATGGGGGTGTTGACTTTCACCCCTTGCGTGCCCTCGGCCACCATCAGCTTGCCGATGGTGCCCTCGTCCACGGCCTCGAACTCCATCGTGGCCTTGTCGGTCTCGATCTCGGCGAGGATGTCGCCGGACTTGACCGTGTCGCCCTCTTTCACCAGCCATTTGGCGAGCGTGCCTTCCTCCATCGTCGGGGACAGCGCGGGCATCAGGATCTCGGTGGCCATGTCGCGCGCTCCTTACCGGTAGGTGACTTTGCGCACCGCCTCGACCACCTCGGCGGCGGTCACGAGGGCGAGGCGTTCGAGGTTCGCGGCGTAGGGCATCGGCACGTCCTTGCCGGTGCAGTTGATCACCGGCGCGTCGAGCCAGTCGAAGGCGTTCTCCATCAGCCAGGCCGACAGGTGGTTGCCGATCGAGCCAACCGGGAAGCCCTCTTCGACCGTCACGCAGCGGTTGGTCTTCTGCACCGACTTGAGGACCGTGGGGTAGTCGAGCGGGCGCAGCGTCCGCAGGTCGATCACCTCCGCCTCGATCCCGTCCTGAGCGAGCGTCTCGGCGGCCTCGAGCGCGTGGGCCATGCCGATGCCGAAGCTGACGATGGTCACGTCGCGGCCCTTGCGGGCGATGCGGGCCTTGCCGAAGGGGATCGTGAAGTCGTCCATCACCGGCACGTCGAAGCTGCGGCCGTAGAGGATCTCGTTCTCGAGGAAGATCACCGGGTTCGGGTCGCGGATCGCGGTCTTGAGCAGCCCCTTGGCGTCCGAGGCCGAGTAGGGCTGGACGACCTTGAGGCCGGGGATGGCCGCATACCAGGCGGCGAAGTCCTGGCTGTGCTGGGCCGCGACGCGGGCGGCGGCGCCGTTCGGGCCGCGGAACACCATCGGCGCGCCCATCTGGCCGCCGGACATGTAGAGCGTCTTGGCGGCCGAGTTGATGATGTGGTCGATCGCCTGCATGGCGAAGTTGAAGGTCATGAACTCGACGATCGGGCGCAGCCCGCCGAAGGCGGCGCCGACGCCGATGCCGGCGAAGCCCATCTCGCTGATCGGGGTGTCCACGATCCGGCGCGGGCCGAACCGCTCGAGCAGGCCCTGGCTGATCTTGTAGGCGCCCTGGTACTCGCCGACCTCCTCGCCCATCAGGAACACGGTCTCGTCGCGTTCCATCTCTTCGGCCATGGCCTCGCGCAGCGCCTCGCGCACGGTCATCTGGCGGACCTCGGTGCCCTCGGGCCAGTCGGGCTCGGCGTCGGGTTCGGGGGTGTCCACCGCCTCGACGGCGGATTTCGCGGCGGCGGGGGCGGTGTCGGGGGCTTCGCCCGCCTCGTCGCGGCTGTTCTCGCCCTCGCCCGCGCGGGCGGGCGGCTCGGCGTCGGAGGCCTTGGCGGGGGCGTTGTCAGACGTGCCGCCGGACGCCGCGGCGGTGCTGGCGTCCTCGCCCTCGTCCAGCAGCAGCGCGATGGGGGTGTTGACCTTCACCCCTTGGGTGCCCTCGGCCACCATCAGCTTGCCGATGGTGCCCTCATCCACGGCCTCGAACTCCATCGTGGCCTTGTCGGTCTCGATCTCGGCGAGGATGTCGCCGGATTTCACCGTGTCGCCCTCTTTCACCAGCCACTTGGCAAGCGTCCCCTCCTCCATGGTCGGGGACAGTGCGGGCATCAGGATCTCGGTTGCCATGTCTCTCCCCCTCACACGTCGGCGTCGGCGTAGATGTCGGTCCAGAGCTCGGCCTCGGCCGGCTCGGGCGACTCCTTGGCGAATTCGGCCGAGTCGTTCACGATGTCCTTGATTTCCTTGTCGATCGCCTTGAGGTCGTCCTCAGTCGCGTGCTTGCCCTGCAAGAGCAGCTGGCGGACGTGCTCGATGGCGTCGCGCTCGTCGCGCATCTTCTGCACCTCTTCGCGGGTGCGGTATTTCGCCGGGTCCGACATCGAGTGGCCGCGGTAGCGGTAGGTCATGACCTCGAGGATATAGGGCCCCTTGCCGGCCCGGCAGTGCGCCACGGCCTTTTCGCCCGCCGCCTTGACGGCCAGCACGTCCATCCCGTCCACCTGCTCGCCGGGGATGCCGAACGCCTCGCCGCGGCCATAGAGCGTGGTGGACTTGGTGGACCGCTTCATGCTGGTCCCCATGGCGTACTGGTTGTTCTCGATCACGAAGACGACCGGCAGGTCCCACAGCTCGGCCATGTTGTAGGTCTCGTAGACCTGCCCCTGGTTCGAGGCGCCGTCGCCGAAATAGACGAAGGTGACGTTGTCGTTGCCCTTGTACTTGTCCGAGAAGGCGAGGCCCGCGCCCAGCGGCACCTGGGCGCCGACGATCCCGTGGCCGCCGTAGAAATGCTTCTCTTTCGAGAACATGTGCATCGAGCCGCCCTTGCCCTTCGAGTAGCCCCCCTCGCGGCCCGTCAGCTCGGCCATGACCCCCCGCGCGCTCATGCCCGCGGCGAGCATGTGGCCGTGGTCGCGGTATGAGGTGATGCGCTTGTCGCCCTCTTTCGCCGCCGCCTCGAGGCCGACGACCACCGCTTCCTGTCCGATGTAGAGGTGGCAGAAGCCGCCGATGTGGCCCATGCCGTAAAGCTGGCCGGCCTTTTCCTCGAACCGGCGGATCAGCAGCATCTCGCGGTAGTACTTGAGCAGATCGTCGCGCGAGACGTTGGCCGGGGCGTCGGTCCGCGCTTCGGCGGGGGCCTTGTCGCTGTCCGGGGCGGGGGTGTCGGCGGCGGGGGTCGGATGCGGTTTTCGGGCCATGCGTTTCCTCCGGGGAACTGGAAAGGACCGTGCGGGCAAGGTGGTTCAACGTTGAACCATTCCTGACGCGGGCCCGTGGCAGGTGCAAGGTGTTTTGTGACGCGGGGTCAGGTGCCGGGTCCGAACGGGCCCCGCGTGCCTAGCGGACGATCAGCTCGTCGGCCCGGACCAGCCCCAGCACGTCGCGGGCGCGCTCGTCCAGCAGGTCGAGGTCGAGGTAGTCGTCCGAGAGCCGGCGGGTCAGGTTGCGCATCTCGGCCACCTGCGCGGTCAGTCGGTCGCGCTCGGCCACGAGGTCGGCGGTCTCGGCTTCGAGCTGCACCCGGCGCAGGATGCCGGACGGCCCCTGCACCGCGGCGAAGGCGAAGTAGAGCCCGAGCAGCAGCGCGAGCAGGAAGAAAACCACCGACCCGACCGGCAGCCCGGCGCGCGCGGCAGGGCGCGCGGCGGAGGGGGGCAGGTTCTGCGTCGTTCGGGCCATCGGGGCGCCTCGGGGTGGTTACGCCGCGATCATGCCACGGGCGCGGGGGAATGGGAATCCGTCCCCAGCAGGTCCGCAAGCACCAGCGCCATCACCCGGGCGCTGTCCATCATGTCGCCGACCCCGATCCACTCGTCGGGCTGATGGGCGAGGTCGAGCACGCCCGGCCCGTAGGCGATGCAGTTCCTGAGCTTGCCGATCCGGTCGATATGCTTCTGGTCGTAGGTGCCGGGGCTGACGACGTAGCCCGCCTCGATGCCCAGCACCCGCTCGATCGCCGCGGCGGTGGTGCGGACCACGGGCGCGTCCTTGTCGGTCATTGACGGGATCACCTCGAAGAGGTCGCGGATCTCGTAGTAGAAGCTCGGCCGCTCGGCCCTGACCTTCTCCAGCAGGCGGCGGACCTCGGCCTTCACCTCGGCCAGTTGTTCCTCGATCAGGAAGCGGCGGTCGATGACGATGCGGCAGCGGTCGGGGACGCAGGGCGCAGGCAGGCCGGTGTAGCCGTCCTCGGGCTCGCGCGCGCCGCCGTGGATCGAGTTGATGTTCAGCGTCGAGGACCGCGCCCCCTCGGGGATCACCGGCATCGCCGTGTGCTTGCCGGCGAGAAGGGGGTAGAGCGTGCGCTCCATCTCGTCGATCACCGCGCCCATGTGGCGCACCGCGCAGTCGCCGAGAAACGGCATCGAGCCGTGGGCGATGCGGCCGCGGGTCTCGATCTCGGCCCACCAGACGCCGCGGTGGCCAAGGCAGATGCGGTCCTTGTGCAGCGGCTCGGGGATGATGACGTGCTGGACGTCGGCGAAATGCCCGTGCTCGGCCAGATAGGCGACCCCGCCGTAGCCGCCCGATTCCTCATCCGCGGTGGCGCTGATCTGGATGCGCCCGGCGTGGTCGGGGTTGAGCGCCACGTAGGCCTCGGCGGCGATGATGCTGGCGGCGAGGCCGCCCTTCATGTCGCAGGCGCCGCGGCCGTAGATGCGGTCCTCGTCTTCGACGAACTCGGCGCCGAAGGGGTCGCGGGTCCAGCCGTGTCCGACCTCGACCACGTCGTGGTGGCTGTTGAAATGCACCGTGTCGCCGGGCCGCCCCGCGTCGTGGGTGCAGACCACGTTCCAGCGCGGATAGGACTCGCTGTCGCCGGGCGAGCCGTGGGCGCGGATCATCTCGCACCGCCAGCCCTGGGGGTCCATCCGCGCGGCAATCGCCTCGCAGATGTCGCGGTAGTGGCGCCCCGGCGGGTTCAGCGTGGGGATGCGGATGAGCTGTTGCGTCAGCGCGATCAGCGCGTCGCGGCGGGCGGCGATGGCGTGGTGCAGCGGGTCCATGCGCCGACCCTAGGCGCGGGGCGGGGCGCGCGCAATGACCGCGCCGGTCCCCGGAACCACCCTTGCCATGCGCGTGTTTTCCGCGCGTTACTTGCGCCGCCCCAGTGAACGGAGTCTTCCCGCATGGCCAGCCTCGACCAGCAGATCATCGACAGCCAGCGCGAGGTGGCTGCCACGCAATCGAAGATCACCGAGATCGGCACCACGCTGGATCGGATGGCGCGCACGGACGCTGCGGTGAACGCCCCCTCGCTCGACATCGCCAATGCGACGCTGGCCGACGTGCACAAGCACACCGAGGCGATGAACGCCAACATCGCCGAGCTGATCATGGGGCTGGACGACGTGACCGCCGGGTTTTCCAAGGATTTCGAGCAGATGCGCTCGAAGACCGGGTGGGAAAGCTTCGTCGGCATCTTCGCCCGCGGCAAGTCCGAGTCGATGCGGCAGGAGCGGCTGCGCCACGCCTCGATCGACGACAAGCTGCAGGACCTGATCTCCAAGTCCGACGTGATCACCCGGCTGCTGCAGGACCAGCTGGCGCTGCTCAAGGACCAGCAGGTCAAGGTCGAGGGCAACCTGACCCAGACGCTCGCCGACCGCGAGGCGGCGGTGGCGGAACTCGAAAGCCTGCGCGAGCGGATCAAGGCGATGGACCCCCGCCTGATCGAGCTCGAGAACAAGGTGGCGAGCACGGTCGATCCGAGCGACCGGACCAAGCTGGAAACCGAGCTCGCGAACGCCAACAAGGACCACAACGAGCTGGTGCAGGCCGAGCAGGTGGCGCTCGCCCGCAGCCAGACGCTCGAACGCTATATCGAGTCCGGCAAGACCTGGGTGGACAGCCTGCAGAACCAGGCCGCGACCCAGATGGTGCTGATCAACAAGCTGCAGACCGACACCAAGCAGCGGGTGGTCCTCTATGATGCGCTGACCAAGTCGCTCAAGACCGCCCAGCAGCAGGACATCGCCCACCGCATCAACGAGATCGGCGTGCGGACGGATCAGGAAGCCGCGACGGCGATGGCCGGCATCGGGGCGGCGACGAACGAGAAGATGGCCGACATGCTGGAAGCCCACGGCGAGCACATGGTGTTCGCCCGCAAGGTGCTTGAGGAGAAGGCCAAGGCCGACGAGCGCTTCGCCCGCCGCTTCGCCCAGATCGTCGAGAAGCACGACAAGAACCTGTATTCGGGCTCGTAAGTGAGCAATCCCGCCGCCGGCCTCTCTGCCGACCACCGCGAGATCGCGGATGACCTGATCGCGCGCGGCTATTTCCTGCAATTGCGGCGGGTGGCGGCGGCGCTGCCCCCCTCGCTGGCCGAGATGGTGCGCGACCGGGTGTTCGGGCCGACCGACACGCAGGTGATCCAGGGCTACCTTCGGGCGCTGCTCGCGACCGTCGATGCGCTGTCGATGAAGTATCTCGTCGCCTCGCGCGTCGAGGGGCCGCTGTCGCGGCGGCTGGTGATCGACATCCACGACTCGGGCTTTCCGGTCTGGCAAGAGGTCGCCCAGACCGCCGCCGATGCCGCGCAGGCGGGCGAGCAGCTTGCCCGCACCCCCACCGCCGAGGCGATCAAGGACGACATGATCCGCGAGATCGTCTCGGACCTGCGCCACCCGACCAAGCTGCAATATGCGCTGTCGCAGCGGATGTATTACGAGGCGCTGGCGGCGGGGGGCCTCTTCTGGCCGCAGATGCACCCGATGGCGCTGGGGCTGGGGCAGGAGGGCCACCGGCGGCGGTGGCTGATCCACTGGGGCGTCTATGACAGCCGCCAGAACCTGCCGGTGGTCTATCTCATGGACTGCGACGACACCGGCCGCCGGCCGCTGCCCGACGACGCCAAGCGCTGGCCCGAGGCGCAGGCGCATCTGCTCGCCCAGTCGGTCGGCGCCTTGCAGCTTCTGACCATCGCGCAGGGGTTCGACGCGGATTTCGACACGCTGCACCCGTGGCGGCTACGCCGCGTGACGCTCGGGCCGATCCACTCGCGCGAGTTCACCGTGCAGAAGGGGCCGATCAAGTCGGTGCTTGAGGATGCCCATGCGAGCGCCGGCGAGGACTGGGCGCTGGCGATGGCGGTCGAGGATCTGCAATCCGCCCGCGTCGAGATGCAGAACGCGGGGTTGTTCAGCGTCGTGGAAAAGCAGGTCTACAGGATCGACACGGCCGAGACGCATGGCATGGGGCAGGGGCTGACCGCGGCGCAGCGGCTGCTGGTCATTCCGCAGCGGCCTTATCAGGCGCTGGCGCGGCTCGACCCGCCCGGCTTCAGGGGCATCCGCAAATACGTGCCGATGCCCGACGGGCGGGTGATGGGGGTGAACTGATGGAAACCCGCGACGAGATGGAGCTGCCCGAGGCACGCGTTCGCGCCCACTACCCGCAGGCGCTGGGGCTTCTGACCGGCTTCGACCACGCCCCGCGGCTGGCCACGGCTGCGCCGCTGGCCGAGGCCGAGCGCTCGCCCGGCATCCCGCGGGCGTCGCGCTTCCGGTCCACCACGCCGGGGCTGGCGGGGCTGTCCACGCAGCGCCCCGGCGCGGTGCGGCTGGTCGAGCGGATCGAGCGGGCGGGGGGCGACGACTTGCCCTCGGCGCTGTCAGCGACGGTGCTGCGCGCCCTGCGCCGCGCTCTCGCCATTGCGCTCGCCGTAGGGGACGAGGTGGCGGCGCGCTCGGGCGCGGCCGAGTTGAAGCGCGCCAATCTCGAGAACCGCCTGCCGCCCGAGCAGGCCGGCGCCTTCAAGGAGATGCTGGCCGCCGAGTCGCTCGCGGTCCTGTCGGTGCTGGCGAACGCCACCGGCTTCCTGCTGGCCGAGCACGCGGGCGCCGAGACGCCCGACATCGGCGGCGTGGCCGAGATCCTGACCGACGCCCCCCACCTCGCCCTGCAAGGCGCGCTGTGGGAGCTGGACCAGAAGCTCGCCGCCGCCCCCGACGACAAGGCGGTGGCGGCGATCACGCTGGCCTGGGCCGAGGCGCTCGCCGCCGCCGTCCGCGCCCGCGCCGAGACCGCGCCGCGCACCCAGGCCTTCACCGGCGCCCGCTGGCGGGTGGCGGCCGACGACCTGCCCATCGCGGGCTTCGCGCCCGCCACCCGCGCCCGCGGCAAGCCCGTGCAGATGGCCTTCAAGCGCCCCGAAGAGGTCGTCGGCAACGCCATCGCCAAGCATCAGGCGATGCGGCTCGCCCGGATGCTCGTCGCCTATGACTTCGAGCGGCGGCTCAATCCGTTCGTGGAACTCGGCGGCTTCATCTTCACGTTCCTCGGCGACGGGCGGCCGGGGACCGGCAAGACCACGCTGATCCAGATGATGGCGGGGTTGATCAACGAGTATTGCACCGTCGCGGGCTATCCGTTCCGATATGCCAATCTCGGCATCGACAACGTCGACAGCTATCAGGGCAAGTCGGGGCAGAACGCGCGGGCCTTCATCGACAGCGTGATCGACCCCGCGGTGATCGGCTTCGGCACCATCGACGACATTGACCAGGTGGCGGGGCGCCGCGGCGACCGCCAGTCGTCCTCGGGCCAGCAGGAGATCACGGCGGTGCTGATGGACGCCTTCGCCGGCGCCGGGACCGTGGTGCGCGGCAACGCGACCTTCGGGATGTTTTCCAACCACGCCGAGTCCATCGACGACGCCCTGCGCCAGCGCGCCGGCGCCCGCTTCCTGATCGACGGCCCCAAGACGCGCGAGGATTACATCGACATCTTCGCCCTGCTGCTGGGCAAGCGCCACGACATCCCCGTGGGCGAGCACGACCTGATGAAGGCGCAGGAAATCCGCACCGCGGTGCGCGAGGGCTACGCCGGCCACGACCGCCCGGCCGAGGCCTCGCTGGCCGCGATCTGGGACGAGGTGTCGGCCCGGTTGGGCCCGGTGGACACGCTGGCCGAGATCGGCACCTACCTGCACGCCATCGCCGAGGCCGAGCCGCGCTTCACCGGCCGCGCCGTCAAGAACATCACCGACGCGATCAAGACCCGCGCGATGGATTTCGAGATGCCGGACGAGTGGTTCGCCACACCCGAGCCGTTCCTGCACCAGCCCTATGACCGCAAACTCGAGATGATCGCAGCGCTGCGCCAGCCGATCACCCCCGCGATGGTGGTGCAGGAAATCAACCGCTACGCCGACAGCGAATGGCGCTATGCCGAGACGGCGGACGAAAGCGCCATCGAGGAAACGGTGCGCGGGATGGAGCGGATGGCCAAGGCGAAGAGAAGGTATGAGGGGGGTGAGCATGGCTGACGTGTTTATCAGCTATTCGCACGAAGATAGGTTTTTTGCTGAACTGGTCGAGGTTAAGTTCCTAGGAAAAGAAATATCGGTATGGCGCGACACAAGAAGTTTGGCCGGCGGGGCTAAATGGAAATCGGAGATCGATGCAGGCATCGATAAGTGCAAGGTTCTGGTGTTGGTGCTTTCCCCCTCATCCTCAAACTCTAATTACGTAACCTACGAATGGGCAAGGGCAATTGCCTTCGGAAAGTCGATTATACCTATATATATTTCTGAAACCAAAATGCACCAAAAATTGGAAGAGATACAGTACATAGACTTCCGCCACCACAACGACGAATCTTGGTTGAGATTGGTAGATCAAGTTAAGAGCGTTATATCGGGTTCGGAACAAGTTGTAGGTGGCGTCCCTGGGGGCGATTCAGAAGGGATTGCCATGTCTGATGACGCTCAGAACAGCAAGAAGGCGGCGGATATCGAGTTGGCAAATAAAGTTCGCAATTATCTTAACGAAAAGGGCTACAGGGCTATGAGCTTCGATCGTATCCGTTCCAACATAGACAAAGATGCCACGGACGAAATTTTGGGCCAGATGATTAATGCATCAGCATATTTTAGGCCTGTCAAAGTTAGGCCTGGCCCCGGTGAGCCAAAGAGTGGTTTAATCCTTAAATGAACCTCCTCATCGAACGCGGCCTGATGTTCGGGAACCTGCTGCGGGTCGACTCCCCCGCCTGGGTGGCGCTCTACAACCGGGCGCTGGAAAAGCTGACCGGCAGGACCACCGCGCTGACCGAGTTCCACATCGACCTCACCGGCCTCTCGCCCGAGATCGGGGACGAGCTGGGCGATCTGGACTACCTCAACCCCAAGGGCGGCAACCGGCAGTTCATCCTGCTCACGACCGAGCAGAAGACCGCGCCGATGCTGTCGGCGGACCTCTCGGTCTATCGCGCGATCCTGCGCCGCTTCATCGCCGACAACGAAAGCCAGCTCTTCAGCCTCACCGCACGCGACGCCGTGGTGGGCGAGATCGACGACGAGGTCTGGCAGGTTGCGGCGCCGGCCGACCTGCTCGACATCCGCAAGGTGCGGATCAGCGCCGACACCACCGGCAACCACGTCGCCGAGGCCGACCGCCTGACCGCGATGATCGAGCGGTTCCGCAGCCAGCCCGACGCCTGGTGGGACGACGTGCTGATCGCCGAGATGATCGAGCAGGCGAAGAAATCCGGCGACGTGACCCGCAACCCGGTGCGGCTGGCGCACACCAGCTTCGACGTGCCGGATTTCTGGACCCCGGCCTTCGGCGGCGTCTACGTGATCCGCTCGGGGCGCGAGGCGGGGGTGGTGTTCACCGATCCCGCGCAGCGGGTCGCGCTGCCGGGCGTCCGCAGCATGACGCTCGACGACCGCAACGAGATCGCGGCCTGGCTCGCCCGCGCGGGCCTCGCCGAGCCGATCGCCTCGGCGCCGGGGGCCGATACCGCGGCGGTGCTGCGCCAGAAGATCGACTTCATCCTCGTCGATGCCGCGACGCGGGCGGGGATCGACCCCGGCGACGGCAGCCGGGCAGCGCTGCGGCGCGCGGCGGCGCGGCTCGACCCGGCCGAGATGCCGCCCGAGCTGCGCGGCCTCTCGGCAATCCTGCGCTATGTCGAGGCGGGGGGCGACTGGCCGGTGATCGACTCGGGCAACGCTGCCTATTTCTACGCCCTGCGCGCCACCGCCGGGCCGTGGCGGGATGCGGTGAACCAGCTGCTCGCGGAACTCGCGCCGCATGACGTGCGGGCGCTCTTCATCCTCAACAAGCCGGTGTTCTACCGCCGCTACCAGTCGTGGGATGCGGCCAAGCAGCGCTATGTCGCCGACCAGCTCGCCCGCGAATACCAGATCGACAAGGAGGGGACGCGCGAGGCCCTGTTCGGCCCCGAGCCGGGGATGGGTGAGCCGGGCGCGCCCGACCGGCGGGCCCCGGCGGTGCCTGCAGCCGGCCCGTGGGGCCGTGCGGCAGGCCCCGCGCGCGTGAACCTGACCGAGCGGGCCGCCGCGCCCGGGCCGTGGGGGGGGCTGCGCTGATGGCCATCATCCGGCTTGCCGCCATCCTCATCGCCATCGAGGCGCTGTTCTACGTGCTGATCTCGCTCTACCTGCGCTCGCTGCAGCGCGAGCGGCTCGAGGAGACGTGGGACGAGCGCCACCCCGACCGCGCCGGCGACAGCCCGGAACGCCGGGTCTTCGTGCGGCGTTCGATGGTGGGGTTCGAGCGGACGCTGCGTGCCCGCCTCGTCGCGCTGGTGTTCGTGTTGCCCACCGTGGCGTTGATGGTCATCATCTATTTCGTGAACTACCATCGGTAAGGAGCCCCTCTGGTGCGCAATCTTCAGGTCGCCCTCGGCGTCATCTTCGGGGTACTGGTGTTCCTGTTCCTCGACTATGCGCTGCCCTCGCGCCACACGGTGCGGGTGACGAACGTCTACAACCAGATCACCGACCTGGGCTGGAACGGGATCTTCTATGCCTCGCCCGACACCGGGACGGTGCAGACGGCCGACGGGCGGCGCGACATCCGCTATATCGCCACGGTGCAGCCGAACGGGCGGCCCTATGTCTACCGCAACGAGGACACCGGCTGGATCTGGCCGCCGTATTTCAAGTACGACAGCTCGAACCTGCACGCGATCGCCGCCGACAGCGTCTCGACCGCCGACGCGCCGCGGTGGATGAACGTCACCTCGTATGGCTGGCGGGTGTCGTGGGCCACGATCTACCCGAACGCGATCTCGATGCGGCAGGTGGCGGGGCCGGGCGACCGGCCGCTCAACTGGCCGGCGCTGGTGATCCTGGGGGTGATCGGGGCGCTGCTGCTGCTGCTGTGGCGGATGTGGAACCAGTTCCACGAGCGCAGCATCGAGCCGCGGACCCGCCGCGCGGGCCGGGTGATCGAGCATATCGACGCCCGCGCCGATGCCGCGCAGGACGAGGTGGTGGCGAACACCCGCAAGGCCGCGGGCCGGATGCGGAACTGGGTGGACAGCTGGCGCGGGCCGCGCACCCGCTAAGCCGTCCCGACGGGGCGGGCCGGGTTCCCGACGACCGTCGCGCCCGGCGCCACGTCGCGGGTGACGACGGCGCCCGCGCCAAGGATCGCGCCGTCCCCACCGTCACCCCCGGCAGGACCAGCACCCCGGCGCCGATCCACACGTCGTCGCCGATGCGGATCGGGCGCCCGCTCTCTTCCCCCGTCGCGCGGCGCGCCGCGTCGCGGGGGTGGTCGGCGGTCAGAAGCTGCACCCCCGGCCCGACCTGCACCCGCGCCCCGAGCCGGATCTCGGCCACGTCGAGGAACACGCAGTTGTAGTTGACGAAGCAGCCGGGGCCGAAATGGATGTGCAGCCCATAGTCGACCGCGAAAGGCGCGCGGATCACCGCGCCGTTCCACGTCCCGAGTAGCTCGGACAGGATCGCCGCATCGTCGGGGTCGCCCTCGACCCCGTTTCGCGCGGCGGTCAGACGCTGCGCGCGCTGGCGCAGCGCGACGAGTTCTGGGTCGGCCGCATCATAGGCCTCGCCTGCGAGCATCGCCCGACGGGCGGGGCCGGGCGGGGCAGGGGTCACATGAACCCCAGTTCCAGCCGGGCCTCGTCGGACATCATCTCCATCCCCCAAGGCGGCTGGAAGGTCATCTCGACATCCACCTGCCGCACGCCGGGCAGGGCGTTGACGGCATCCGCGACCCAGCCGGGCATCTCGCCCGCGACCGGGCAGCCGGGCGCGGTCAGCGTCATGATGACCCGCACCGCGTCGGTGTCGTCGATGGTGATCGTGTAGACCAGCCCGAGGTCGAAGATGTTGACCGGGATCTCCGGGTCGTAGACGGACCGGCAGGCCTCGACCACGCTGTCGTAAAGCGGATGGTCGGTCGTCGAGGGCGCGATCAGCGGTGCGCCTTCGATCATCGGTTCGACCTGTTTCTGGGCCTGCTGGGTCATGCGGGACGGCTCCCCTCGAATAGCTGAGGGATTATATAGGGGACCGGCCGGGCCGGGGAAACCCCCGGCCGCTGCATGGCAGGCGCGGTCAGAACCGCAGGTCGAAGCGGTGGACGACGCCCAGCCGCAGCGAGGGCTGGGACTTTTCCTCGATGAAGGGCGCGTCGGCGGCATCGCCCACGAGGCGGGCGTATTCGGCCTCACCCACCAGCGCGAGGCTGTCGGTCAGCGCATAGCGCGCCTCAAGCTTGACGCCGGCGGCATAGATCCCGCCCTGGGGCGAGTATTCCGCATAGCCGCTGCGCTGCGCCTCGTCGGCGGTGACGCCGAACCAGGTCCGCGCGAACTGGTCATTGCCGAACTTGGCCTCGATCCCCGGCCAGAGGGTCAGCCGCTCGCGCGGCGTCATCCGCAACTTGGCCCCGACCGCCCCGGCGATCCCCTCGTGCCCGCCGAAGCCCTTGCGGACGACGACATAGGCGCTGGCCGGCCCTTGCGTATAGCGGAAGCGCAGCCCGGCCTCGACCGTGCCGTCGATGTCGTCAAGGCCGGCGAGCGCGTCCGAATCGTCCGCCTTGCGGCCGCCGCGCCAGTTCAGCGTCGGGCCGACCCGGAACCCGTCCGCGGTCCCCTCGTCCCCCGCCGTCTCGCCCGGCGCGGTCACGTCGAAGTTGCGGAAGATCACCCACGGTCCGGTGCTCATGTCCTTGGCGCCGAGCCAGTCCGGCTCGACCTCGGCGCCAAGGCCGATGTCGGCCGCGACGCCCCACCCCTCCTGCGCGAGGGCGGGCGAGGCCGCGAGCACGGCGAGAGCCGCGAGCGCGGCGAGATGGTTTGGCATGGGCTGTCCCTCGGTCAGGTTTTGGCGCGGAATCTGACGGCTGCCGGGCCGCCTGTCCAGCGATGGTGCGGGGTGGGGCGACGGCATCGGCTCATTCCAGCCGAGCCCGCCCGCCTCAGCCCCGCTCGGCCGCCTCGAGCCGTTCCAGCGCGTCCATCCACAGCGCCTCGGCGCGCGGCAGCGCCTCGGTCGCCTCGGCGTGCTTGCGGCCCCATTTCTCGGCCTCGGCCGGGTCGTCGTAAAGCGCGGGGTCGGCCATCTTCGCCGCGATCCGGTCGAGCATGTCGGTCAGCTTCTCGACCCGCTCTTCGCAGCGCCGCGCCTCGGCGCGCAGTTCCAGCACGGTGTCGCGGCTCGGCCGGCGCGAGGCGGGCTTCGCCGCCTCACGCGGGCGCTCGGGCTCGTCGGCGGTCAGCAGGCTGCGGCGATAGGTTTCCAGATCGTCGGCATAGGGTGTCACCGCCCCGCCCGAGACGAGCCACAGCCGGTCCGCCACCAGCTCCAGCAGGTGCATGTCGTGGCTGACCAGCACCACCGCGCCGGTATAGTCGTTCAGCGCCTCGGTCAGCGCCTCGCGGCTTTCGATGTCGAGGTGGTTGGTCGGCTCGTCGAGGATCAAAAGGTGCGGCGCGTCGATGGTGGCGAGCAGCAGCGACAGCCGCGCCTTCTGCCCGCCCGAAAGCGAGGCCACGCGGGTTTCGGCCTGCGCCTCCATCAGCCCGAAGCCGGCGAGCCGGGCGCGCAGCCGCGCCGGCGCCTCGTCCGGGCGCAGGCTGCGCACGTGGTCGAGCGGGGTTTCGTCCAGATGCAGCTCGTCGACCTGATGCTGGGCGAAATACCCGACCCTGAGCTTGCCGGATCGCACGAGCCGCCCCTCCATCGGCTCGAGCCGCCCGGCCAGCAGCTTGGCGAGCGTCGATTTCCCCTGCCCGTTGCGGCCCAGCAGCGCGATGCGGTCGTCTTGGTCCAGCCGCAGGTTGAGGCGCTTGAGCACCGCGCGGTCGCCGTAGCCGACCGACACGCCGTCGAGCGACAGGATCGGCGGCGAGAGCTGGTCGGGCTGCGGAAAGGTGAAGCGGTGGAACTTCGCCTCTTCGGGCGAGGCGATCGGCTCCATCTTCGCCAGCGCCTTCAGGCGCGACTGCGCCTGCGCGGCCTTGGTCGCCTTGGCGCGGAAACGGTCGACGAAGCTTTGCAGATGGGCGCGCCGGGCCTCCTGCTTCTTGGCCTCGGCGGCCTGCAGCGCCCGGCGCTCGGCGCGGACGCGGGCGAAGCTGTCGTAGCCGCCGGAATACAGCGTGAGCTTGCGATCCTCGAGATGCAGGATCGAGCCCACGGCGCGGTTCAGAAGCCCGCGGTCGTGGCTGATGACGATGACCGTGTGGGGGTATTTCGCCAGATAGCCTTCCAGCCACAGCGCCCCTTCGAGGTCGAGGTAATTGGTCGGCTCGTCGAGCAGCAGCAGGTCGGGCTGCGCGAACAGCACCCCCGCCAGCGCCATCCGCATCCGCCAGCCGCCGGAAAAATCGCCGGTCGGCCGGGCCTGATCCTCGGTCGAGAAGCCGAGCCCCTGCAGGATGGCGGCCGCCCGCCCCTCGGCCGACCAGGCGTCGATGTCGGCGAGCCGGGTCTGGATCTCGGCGATCCGGTGGGGGTCGGTGGCGGTCTCGGCCTCGGCCATCAGCGCGTGACGCTCGGTGTCGGCGGCCAGCACCGTGTCCAGCACGGTGACGTCGGTGGCCGGGCTTTCCTGCGCCACCCCGCCGATGCGGGCGCGGGCGGGCAGGGTGATCGCGCCGCCATCCAGCCCCAATTCGCCCCGGATCAGCCGGAACAGCGTCGTCTTGCCCGCGCCGTTGGGGCCGACGAGGCCGACCTTGTGGCCGTCCGGGATGACCGCGCTCGCCTGCTCGAAGAGCGGCCGGCCGGCGATGGAATAGGAAATGTCGTCGATCCGCAGCATGGCTGCGCCTTGCCGCACGCGCGGGGCCGCGTCAACGGGCCGGGGGGGGGGAGGGCTCGGGGTCGGCGAACGCGACGCCCCTTGTAATCCGGGGCGAACGGGTCCATGTGGGTCGGGCAACGTTACCGACTATCTGCCTTCTGTCTCCGTTACCCGGCTGCAGGCTGCTTTTACGACCTGACTGCGCCGGGCCGCCGCATTCCGCGGGCGGCATCACGACAGGAGATCTCACGATGGCCAACGGCACCGTGAAATGGTTCAACCCCACCAAAGGCTTCGGCTTCATCCAGCCGCAGGACGGCAACCGCGACGTGTTCCTGCACGTCTCGGCGCTCGAGCGCGCGGGTCTCTCGGCCCCGGCCGACGGCCAGAAGGTCACCTATGACCTCGAGCGTGGCCGCGACGGCCGCGAATCGGCGATCAACCTCGCGTTCGTCTGAGCCTGAGCCGCTGCGAGCCTGAGGGCTCGGTGGAACGATCGACGGGCAGCCCTGCGGGGCTGCCCGTTTTCGTTTGAGGTCGGGCAGCCCGGGGGCTGCCCTGTCCCCTATCGGATCACTCGATGCCCATGCAGTTGGCGTAATAGGTCACGGTCGCCGGCCAGTCCGAGAAGATGCCCTTGACGCCCACTTCCTGCGCCAGCGTGTCCACCATCTCGTAGATCGCGCCGTCGTCCGTCGCCACGCTCTTGACGCTGCCGTAGTACCAGCCGCCATTGCCGCGCCCGATCGGGCCCGAGCGCTCGAGCGACCAGGTGATGATGTCCATCCCCGCCGCCTTGATCGCCTTGGCATAGGCCGAGGGCACCATGTCGTGCCCCTCGCCCGGCGCGACCAGCGCGAAGAGCGGCGGGGCCAGCGTGCGGATGCCCTTGTCGGCCAGCGGCTGCGGCGCGTACTCGCCCCAGCTTTCGGGCTTTTCGGGATCGAACCCGTCCACGCGGTCGGGATCGACCAGATAGACGGCAGTCTTGGCGAACTCGGGCTCGGCCTTCAGCCAGTGGTCCATGTGGACCATCTCGAAGGTCTGCAGGTGAACGTCCGCGGGCGGGATGCCGGCGGCCTTGTACTCGTCCACGATGGCCTGGGCGTAATCCTCGTTGGTCCAGCCGTCGAAGGGCATCTCGACGATCGCCTCTTTCAGCTCGGGCGTGAACTTGGCGCCCAGGGCCTTGAAGAGCTGGATCGACTCGGCGTGGGTCATCAGATGCGCGCCGTCCGAATAGAGGTCGGTGCGCCAGCCCGGGTTGCCCTTCATGTAGGCCTCGACCGTGGTGGCGGTCTTGTCGGCGCTGTCCATCTTGGGGGACAGGCTGCGGAACTCGTCCAGCGTCAGCTCGGCGGTGCGGCACTCGGCCTTGGCGTCGGTGCCCTCGGCCGCCGGGGCGAAGGGGGTCACGCATTTGGCCGCCAGCGGGGTGGCCAGGATGTTCGTCGTCGTGTGCAGGTCGTTCTGCGCGTGGCGGCAGACGAGCGTCTTGTCCTTGGTGAAGGTCACGTCGCATTCGAGCACGCCCGCCCCCATCGCCGCCGCGGCGAGGTTCGATTCCACGGTGTGCTCGGGGAACATCATCGGCGCGCCGCGGTGGCCGATCGAGAAGGACGAGACTTTCGGTTCCTGCCCGCGGCAGGCGGCGAGCTTGTCCTTGAGTGCCCCCGCCGGCAGCCGGTCGATGAGGTAGAACGGCCGCGGCCCGTAGGTCAGCGCGTCCCGCTTGGCCGCCGCGAAGTCATACGCGGGGGTGGCGGTCGGGGTCTCGGTCGCCGACGGCGTGGCGGCGGGCGTGGCCGGAGCCGTCTGGGCCAGACCCGCGGCCGGGATCAACGCCGCCAGCGCGGCCGAGCGGAAGAGGGAAGAGATCATCGGTAGTCGCCTCGTCATGTTGGGATGTCCGAGGCACTAACGGTCCCGCATGACGGATCGACGTCATTGCTGTGACGGCTTCCTGACGGTCAGGCCCGAGGCGGAGCCTGAGTTCCGGGGCCGGGCACTGCACGCCTCGGCCCCGACCGGGGCTGGTCAGGCGATGTGGCCCTTGCGGTCCATCGCCAGCACGATCAGCGAAATGCCGTTCGAGATCAGCTCGATGGCGAGGAACAGGCCCAGCACCAGCGCCGCCGACTGCGGCCAGTTGCTGTAGATCATGAAGGCGAGCAGCAGCGACAGCGCCCCCGACATGATCAGCAGAAACCGCACGCCCGGCGTGCGGAAGCTGAACCCCAGCGAGATCCGTACGATCCCCAGCACCACCAGCAGGATGGCGGTGGCCATGGTCAGCGACAGCGTCCCGGCCAGCGGGTCGCCGGCAAGGTTGACGCCCAGCAGCACCATGAGGATGCCCAGCAGGATGGCCGCGATGCGCCCGCCCCAGCCCTGATCCGCGAACGCCGAGGCGATGGTCAGGATGCCCACGACGATGAACGCCCAGGCGGCCAGCAGCGTCGCGGTCAATGTCGCCGCCAGCGGGTTGGCCAGGGCGAAGATGCCGCCGAGCAGCGAAATGATGCCCGCGGCCAGCCAAAGTCCCCAGTTTCTCATGAGGTCACTCCAGTTCCGGTTGTAAACGGTCGGTCCGTCGAGAGTAACGGCCCGTCACCGCTCCGGTTCAACCTGCACCGTAACGTCGCGGCGGCTTTCACCGCGCGGTTGTGGCGGCAAAGGCGCGCCCCGCGGGCGGCGGCGCGTGGCCTCCCCGCGGGGTTTCCATCCCCCGGCGCGCGTGATACCGCGCCGCGCAATCGCAACCCCGACATTTCTCCCGAGGACATCATGGCTGTCGAACGCACCCTCTCGATCATCAAGCCCGACGCGACGCGTCGCAACCTGACCGGCAAGATCAATCAGAAATTCGAGGATGCCGGCCTGCGCATCGTCGCGCAGAAGCGCATCCACCTGTCGCCCGCCCAGGCTGGCAAGTTCTACGAGGTCCACAAGGATCGCCCCTTCTACGGCGAGCTGGTCGAGTTCATGGCCTCCGAGCCGGTTGTGGTGCAGGTGCTCGAGGGCGAGAACGCCATCGCCAAGAACCGCGAAGTGATGGGCGCGACCAACCCGGCCAACGCCGACGCGGGCACCATCCGCAAGGAATACGCGCTCTCGGTCGGCGAGAACTCGGTCCACGGCTCGGACGCCGCCGAGACGGCGAAAGAGGAAATCGCCTTCTTCTTCTCGGGTCTCGAACTGGTCGGCTGATCCCGCCCGACCCGTGAGACGCTGCGGCCGCCCTTTCCCGAGGGCGGCCTTTTTCGTGGCCGAAGCATCCTTGGGGGGAACCCCGCAGGGACGGGGGCGACGCTCCCCTGCGACCCTGGCTGCCGCGCGCGGACGTTGCCTGCCGGGCGCGCAAAAGCTATGCCCGGTGCAAATCCAATGGAGCCACAGATGCGCGCATACGTCTTTCCGGGCCAGGGGGCCCAGACCATCGGCATGGGCCGCGAGCTGGCCGAGGCCTATCCCGCCGCCCGCGCGGTCTTCGACGAGGTGGACGAGGCGCTGGGCGAAAACCTCTCGGCGCTGGTGTGGGAGGGGGACATCGAGACCCTGACGCTGACCCGCAACGCCCAGCCGGCGCTGATGGCGACCTCGGTCGCGGCGATGCGGGTGCTCGAGGCCGAGGGGTTTGCGATCACCGATGCCGCGTTTGTCGCGGGGCACTCGCTCGGCGAATACTCGGCGCTCTGCGCGGCCGGCGCGATCAGCCTCAGCGACACGGCGCGGCTCCTCCAGATCCGCGGCACGGCCATGCAAGAGGCGGTGCCGGTCGGGCAGGGGGCGATGGCCGCGATCCTCGGGCTCGACTTCGCCACCGTGGACGAGATTGCCCGCGAGGCGGCCGAGGACGAGGTCTGCCAGGCCGCGAACGACAACGACCCCGCGCAGGTGGTGATCTCGGGCCACAAGGTCGCCGTGGAGCGCGCCGCCGCGCTGGCGAAGGAGCGCGGCGCCAAGCGGGCACTGATGCTGCCGGTCTCGGCGCCCTTCCACTCGGCGCTGATGCAGCCGGCGGCGACGGTGATGGCCGATGCGCTCGCCGGCGTGGACATCCACGAGCCCGCCGTGCCGCTGGTCGCCAACGTGCGGGCCGAGGCGGTGCTGCAGCCCGGCGCGATCCGGCAGCTTCTGGTCGAGCAGGTGACGGGCGCCGTGCGCTGGCGCGAGTCGGTCGCGTTCATGGCCGAGCAGGGCGTGACCGAGTTCTGGGAGATCGGGGCCGGCAAGGCGCTGTCGGGGATGATCAAGCGCATCGTGCCGGGCGCGTTGACGCGCAACTTCGGCACGCCGGCGGATCTGGCAGCCCTCAGGGGCTGAGGCCGGACCGGGGCGCTGCCCCGGACCCCGGGATATTTGAACAAGGAAGAAAGGGACCCGCGATGTTCGACCTGACCGGAAAATCGGCGCTGATCACCGGCGCCTCGGGCGGCATCGGCGGCGCCGTCGCGGCCGCGCTGCACAAGGCGGGGGCGCAGGTGACCCTCTCGGGCACCCGCGAGGCGCCGCTGCGCGACCTGGCCAAGCGGCTGGGGGATCGCGCCCATGTCGTCACCGCCAATCTGGGCGACGCGGCCGAGGTCGAGGCGCTGCCGAAGAAGGCAGCCGAGGCGATGGGCGCGGTCGACATTCTGGTCAACAACGCCGGGATCACCCGCGACAACCTGTTCATGCGGATGTCGGACGCGGAATGGGCCGAGGTGCTGGACGTGAACCTCACCTCGTCCTTCCGGCTGGCGCGGGGCGTGCTGCGCGGGATGATGAAGGCGCGCTGGGGGCGGATCGTCTCGATCACCTCGGTCGTGGGTGCGACCGGCAACCCGGGCCAGGGCAACTATGCCGCCGCCAAGGCCGGGCTGGTCGGGATGTCGAAGTCGCTGGCCTATGAGGTCGCCAGCCGCGGGATCACCGTCAACTGCGTCGCCCCCGGCTTCATCGAGACGGCGATGACCGACAAGCTGAACGACGAGCAGAAGGCCCGCATCCTGACCCAGATTCCCGCCGGGCGGATGGGGTCGGCCGACGACATCGCGGCCGCCGTCGTCTATCTCGCCAGCCCCGCGGCGGGCTATGTCACCGGTGCCACGCTGCACGTGAACGGCGGCATGGCGATGCTCTGATCGGCCGTCCGGCCGCCCGCATCGCGCCGTCGTGAAACCAGTTGCAGAGGGGACGAGCGGTGCTATATCCCGAGGCCAAGGCCGCGCGGAACCGCCCGCGGCTGTCGCCGGTTCAGGGATCGGCAACATCCGGGCGGAGCGCCCGCAACTGAGGAACGAGACATGAGCGATATCGCTGATCGCGTGAAGAAGATCGTCGTCGAGCACCTGGGCGTCGAGGAAGAGAAGGTCACCGAGACCGCTTCCTTCATCGACGATCTGGGCGCCGACTCGCTCGACACGGTCGAGCTGGTCATGGCCTTCGAGGAAGAGTTCGGGATCGAGATCCCCGACGACGCCGCCGAGACCATCCAGACCTTCGGCGACGCGGTGAAGTTCATCCAGACCGCCACGGCCTGATCTTCGGCTTCGGCGATGCTTTCGACGGCGCCTCCCGCAAGGGGGGCGCCGTTCGCGTTGCGGGGGTGGGGCACGCCGGGCCGGCTCTGCATGGCCGCCATGCGCCCGGAACCCCTGTGCCGGGGGGCCGTTGATTGGGGGACAGTCCCAATTCAAGGAGGCATGACATGGCCGTCAATCTTCAGGGTCTCAAGGACAACGCCCGCAAGACCGCGATCACCGAACTGCAGAGCTGCATGAACGATGCGGCGTCGCTGTCGATGGCGCTCAAGCAGGCGCACTGGAACGTCAAGGGTCCGAACTTCATCGCCATCCACGAGCTGTTCGACGCGGTAAAGGCACGGCTCGACCCGCAGATCGACGCGATGGCCGAGCGCGTCCAGCAGCTCGACGGCGTGGCCGTGGGCACCGTGGAAGAGGTCGCCAAGGCGACCAAGCTCAAGCCCTATCCGACCGACCTCACCAAGTCGGCCGACCATATCCGCGAGATCTCGGCCCGGCTGCGCGAGTACGGCGCGCGCGTGCGCGAGGCAATCGACACCACCGACGAGGCGGGCGACGCCGACACCGCCGACATCCTGACGGCCGCCTCGCAGCAGGCCGACAAGGACCTGTGGTTCATCGAGAGCCACCTCGAATAACGCCGAGACTGCGCCATGCGCCCGCCACCGGGCGCAGAAAAAGGGGGGCCGGTTCGCCGACCCCCCTTTCTCTTTGCCCGGAATATCCCGGGGTCCGGGGCAGAGCCCCGGTCCGGCGGTGCTGCCCGCGCCTATTTCGGCATCTGGGCGGTGATCCCCTCGACGAAGAAGTTCATCTGCGACAGCTCCTCGTCCGTTGCCACTTTTCCCTCGGCCAGCCAGTCGCTGCCGTCCGCCTTCTTCAGCGGGCCGGTGAAGGGGTGGTATTCCTTCTTGCCGATCCTGTCGCGCAGGGCCTCGGCCTCGGCCTTGACCTCGGCGGGGACCGCGTCGGTGATCTCGCCGATCTCGACCTCGCCCTCGCCGATGCCGGCCCAGGTGGCCGAGCTGGTCCAGGTCCCGTCCAGCACCTCGCCCACGCGCTTGACGTAGTAGGGCGCCCAGTTGTCGATGATGGCGCTGACCCGCGGCGTCGGCTTGAAGGCCGCCATGTCGGAGGCCTGGCCGAAGCCGATCCCGCCCGCCTCTTGCAGCTTGCCCATCGGCGCCGTCGAGTCGGTGTGCTGCAGGATCACGTCCACCCCTTCTGCGATCAGGGCGGATGCGGCGTCAGCCTCTTTCGCGGGGTCGAACCAGGTGTAGGCCCAGACCACCTTCATCTCGACCGCCGGGTTCACCTTGCGGGCGTGGATGAAGGACGAGTTGATGCCCTGCACCACCTCGGGGATCGGGAACGAGCCGATGTAGCCGATCTTGTTCGACTTGGTCATCCGGCCCGCGATGGTGCCCATCACCGCGCGGCCTTCGTAGAAGCGCGCGTCATAGGTCGCGACGTTGTCGGCCCGCTTGTAGCCGGTCGCGTGCTCGAACTTCACGTCCGGGAACTTCTTGGCCACGTTGATCACGGCGTCCATGAACCCGAACGAGGTGGCGAAGATCAGCTTGTTGCCGGCGAGCGCCAGCTGGGTCAGCGCGCGCTCGGCGTCGGCGCCCTCGGGCACGCTTTCGATGAAGGTCGTCTCGACCCGGTCGCCGTATTCCTTCTCGATCGCCTGCCGGCCCTGGTCGTGCTGGAAGGACCAGCCGCCGTCGCCCACCGGGCCCACGTAGATGAAGCCGACCTTGAGCTTTTCGCCCTCGGGGATCGGGGTCGCGGCGGCGGCGCCGTGGGGCAGGGCGGGCAGCATGGCCACCACCGCCAGCGCGGCGGCCGAGGCCAGAAGTTGTCTGCGGGTCATCGTGATCTCCTCTGTCGGGTGCTTACCGCGTCGCGTGGAAGCTGCGGCCCAGCGATCCCGGGGCCGCGCCGCTGGCCGAGCGCGCGTATTTCTGCCGCGCCGATATGACCACGAGGACGAGGATCGTGGCAAGATAAGGCGCCATCGAGAGCAGCTGCACCGGCACCGCGACGCCCGCCGCCTGCAGGCGAAGCTGCATCACGGTCACGCCGCCGAAAAGCCAGGCACCGGCGAGAACGCCCCACGGGCTCCACCCCGCGAAGACGACGATGGCGAGCGCGATCCAGCCCGCGCCCGCGGTCATCCCCTCGGTCCATTGCAGCACCGTGGCGATCGAGACATAGGCCCCGCCGAGGCCCGCGAGCGCCCCGCCCAGGGCGATCGCCGCCACGCGCACGGCGCGGACCTTGTAGCCGAGCGCGTGGGCGGCATCGTGGTTCTCGCCCACCGCGCGCAGGATCAGGCCGGGGCGGGTGCGGTTCAGCGCCAGCCAGATCAGCGGCACGAGGGCGAGCCCGGCCCAGATCACCCAGTTGATCCCCAGCGGCCCGCCCGGCATGGTGGGCGCCTTGACCCCCTCATAGGGCTTGCCGAACATCGCCGTGAGGCCGAGGCCGAAGAGCGTCAGGGCCAGCCCCGTCGCCACCTGGTTGGTGAGCAGATACTGGGTCAGCACCGCGAAGATCATCGACAGCGCCGCCCCGGCCAGTGCCCCGCCCAGAAACCCCAGCGCGGGCGAGCCGGTGGCGTGCGCCAGCGCGAACCCGGCCAGCGCGCCGGTGATCATCATCCCCTCGACCCCGAGGTTGAGGACGCCCGCACGCTCGACCACCGCCTCGCCCAGGGCGGCGAGCAGGATCGGGGTCGCCCCCGACATCAGCAGCAGCAATGTGGTCCAGTCGAGGATCATGCCCGCGCCTCCCCCGGTCGTCCCCAGCGGATGCGGAACCGGCCCAGCGTGTCGAAGGCCAGGAGGAAGAAGAGCAGCATCCCCTGGAACACCTGCACGGTCGCGGCGGGCAGCGACAGCATGAGCTGCGCGAGTTCGCCGCCGATGTAGGTCAGCGCGAGCAGCAGCCCGGCGAGCAGGATGCCCAAGGGGTGCAGCCGCCCGAGGAAGGCCACGATGATCGCGGTGAAGCCGTAGCCCGAGCCGAAGCTGTCGGTGATCTGCCCGCCCGGCCCGGCGGCCTCGAAGAGCCCCGCCATCCCGGCGAGCGCGCCCGAGAGCCCGAGGCAGAACGCGACCAGCGCCTCGGGCCGGACGCCCGCGAAGCGGGCCGCGCGGGGGGCGAGGCCCGCGACGCGGATGTGAAAGCCGCGGATGTGGCGGGTCATCAGCACCCAGGTCACGACGACCGCCACCGCGGCCGCGATCACGCCCCAGTGGATGCCGGTCCCGGCGATCAGCTCGGGGTTGGCGGCGGGCGGGTATTGCTGAAGGTTGCGCGAGCCGGGCATCCCGAAGCCCTCGGGGTTGCGCATCGGGCCAAAGGCCATCCACGCGGCCAGCCGCTGCGCGACATAGACCAGCATCAGCGAGACGAGGATCTCGGAGGCACCGAACCAGTTCCTGAGCACCGCCGGGATCATCCCCCAGGCCCAGCCGCCGGCGGCGCCCGCCAGCACCATCGCCGGGAAGATCCACGCGCCCTCGGCGGGATAGGCGGCGAGCGCCACGGCCGCCCCGCAGATGCCGCCGACGATGTACTGGCCCTCGGCGCCGATGTTCCAGATCCCGGCGCGAAAGCCGATGGCGAGGCCGCAGGCGATCAGGATCAGCGGCCCGGCCTTGACCAGCAGTTGCGGGCGGGAATAGGCGGCCGCCTGCCCGAAGAGCGGGTCCCAGAAGATCGTGCGGATCGCCGCCACCGGGTCGAAGCCCATCAGCGCGAACAGCAGGCCGCCCGCGATCATCGTCGCCAGCACCGCAATGACCGGCGTGGCGATGCCCAGCCACCAGGGCGCGTTGGTCCGGGGCTCAAGCCGCAACATGGGCGACCTCCATCCCATGCGCGCCGCCGAGCATCAGGCCCACCTGTTCCAGCGTCAGCCCCTCGGTCGGCACGGGGGCCGACAGCCGCCCCTCGTTCAGCGCCGCGAAGCGGTCGCTGAGTTCCAGAAGCTCGTCGAGGTCCTGGCTGATCACCACCACCGCCGCCCCGCGCGCGGCGAGGTCCAGGAGCGCCTGCCGGATCGCCGCGGCGGCGCTAGCGTCCACGCCCCAGGTCGGCTGGTTCACGATCAGCGCGCGGGGTTCCTGCATGATCTCGCGGCCGATGACGAATTTCTGCAGGTTGCCGCCCGACAGCGCCCCCGCGGCGGTGGAGGGGCCGGGGGTCCGCACGTCGAAGCCCGCGATGACGCCTTCGGCAAAGCGGCGCGCGGCGGCATGGTCGATCATCCCGCCCTTCGCCAGCCCCTGCCGGGTGGCGGCGGTCAGGATGGCATTCTCGGTCAGGCTCATCTCGGGCACCGCGGCGTGGCCGAGCCGGTCCTCGGGCGCCGCCAGAAGCCCCGCGCGCCGGCGCGCCTCGGGGCCAAGCGCCGACACATCCGCGCCCGCCAGCGTCACCGTGCCGGGCCTGCCGGTCGTCTCGCCCGAGAGCGCGGCGATCAGCTCCTCCTGCCCGTTGCCGGCCACCCCGCCGATCCCGAGGATCTCGCCCGCGCGGACTGCGAATCCCACGTCGCGCAAGGGCGTCCCGTCGATCCCCGCCGCCGAGGTCAGGCCCCTGACGGCGAGCAGCTCGGCCCCCGCCTGCCGGCCCGAGCGGTCCACGATCCGCATCTCGGCGCCAACCATCATCGCCGCGAGGTCGCGGGCGGAATGGGCGCGCGGATCGACGGTGCCCACGACGCGCCCGTGCCGCAGGATCGTGGCGCGGTCGCAATGGGCGCGGATTTCCTCGAGCTTGTGTGAGATATAGAGGATCGCGGTCCCCTGCGCGGCCAGCTGGCGCAGCGTGGCGAACAGGATCTCGGCCTCCTGCGGGGTCAGCACGCTGGTCGGCTCGTCCATGATCAGGAGCCGCGGCCCGCCCAGCAGGCAGCGCACGATCTCGACCCGCTGGCGTTCCCCGGCCGAGAGCGATGCGATGCGCCGCGCGGGGTTCAGCGGCAGCCCGTAGGCGGCCGAGACATCCGCGATCCGCCGCGCCAGCGCCGCGCGCGGCGGCGGGGCGTCCATCCCGAGGGCCACGTTCTCGGCCACGGTCAGCGCGTCGAACAGGCTGAAATGCTGGAAGACCATCCCCACGCCCGCCGCCCGCGCGGCGCGCGGATCGGCCGGGGCATAGGGCTGGCCGCCGAGTGTCATGGTCCCCGCGTCGGGGCGCACGAGGCCGTAGATCATCTTGACCAGCGTGGACTTGCCCGCGCCGTTCTCGCCCAGAAGCGCGTGGATCTCGCCGGGGCGCGCGTCGAACGACACGGCGTCGTTGGCGCGCACGCCCGGATAGGTCTTGGTCAGGCCCTCGGCCCGGAAAAGCACGTCTGTCGTCACGAGAGCCCCGCCGTCGAACCCGCCCACGTTAGCCCGAAAACGCTGCGGCACAATCATCCTCGCGGTCCTGCCAAGCCTCTGCCGCGGCGTAAAGAGTTTACGTGGTGCGGGCGGGTCAGGTGCCGGCCCCCCGCCCCTTCTGCCCCGGGGGCCGGGGTGCTAGTCATCCCCCATGCCGACCGACACCCCCCGATTCATCCACCTGCGCTGCCACTCGGAACACTCGCTGCTCGAGGGGGCGATCCCGGTCAAGAAGCTGGCCGGGCTGGCCGCCAAGAAGGGGATGCCCGCCGTCGCGCTGACCGACACCAACGCGCTGTTCGCCGCGCTCGAGTTCTCGGTCAAGGCGATGGACGAGGGGGTGCAGCCGATCGTCGGCTGCCAGATGACGCTCGACGCAGGCCCCGCCTGCGGGCCGGTGGTGCTGCTGGCGCAGGATGCGGCGGGCTGGGCGAACCTGATGGCGCTGTCCACCTGCCTCTACGTCACCCCGCCGCGCGACTTTCCCCATGTGACGATGGCCGAGCTTGCGGCCCACGCGGGCGGGCTGATCTGCCTGACCGGCGGTGCGGGCGGCCCCCTGGGCCAGATGGTGGCGGCCGGCCACCGCGCGGATGCCGAGGCGCATCTGCGCGACCTGACCGCCGCCTTCGGCGACCGGCTTTACGTCGAGTTGCAGCGGCACATGATGGACAACGGCCAGATGATGCCTGCCGAGGTCGCCTCGGAGGCGGGGATGATCGACCTGGCCTATGCGCTGGGCCTGCCGCTGGTCGCCACCAACGACGTGCATTTCCCCGATCCGGCGATGTTCGGCGCCCATGACGCGCTGATCTGCATCCGCGAGCGGGCGCTGGTCGATCAGGCCGCGCCCCGGCGGCGGCTGACTGCCAACCACGACTTCAAGTCCGAATCCGAGATGGCGGCGCTGTTCGCCGACCTGCCCGAGGCGCTCGACAACACCGTCGAGATTGCCCGCCGCTGCGCCTTTGCGGTGGCCAAGCACAAGCCGATCCTGCCGCGCTTCGCCGAGGACGAGGTGGACGAGCTGCGCAGGCAGGCGCGCGAGGGGCTCGCCGCCCGGCTGGCCGTGATCGAGCATTCGGTCAGCGTGGCCGAGTACGAGGCGCGGCTCGACTTCGAGCTGGGGATCATCGAGCAGATGGGCTTCCCCGGCTATTTCCTGATCGTCGCCGACTTCATCAAATGGGCCAAGGCGCAGGGCATCCCCGTGGGCCCGGGCCGCGGCTCGGGGGCCGGGTCGCTGGTCGCCTATGCGCTGACCATCACCGACCTCGACCCGCTGCGCTATTCGCTGCTGTTCGAGCGCTTCCTGAACCCTGAGCGGGTGTCGATGCCGGACTTCGACATCGACTTCTGCATGGACCGCCGGGAAGAGGTGATCGACTACGTCTGCCAGAAATACGGCCGCGAGAAGGTGGGGCAGATCATCACCTTCGGCGCGCTTCTGTCCAAGGCGGCGGTGCACGACGTGGGCCGCGTGCTGGGGATGGGGTTCCCGCAGCGCGACAAGCTGTCGAAGATGATCCCGGTCGAGGGCGTCAAGCCCGTCTCGATCGCCAAGGCGCTGGCCGATGAGCCGCGCCTGCGCGAGGCCGCGGCCGCCGAGGAGAACGTCCGCCGGATGCTCGACTATGCGGGCCAGGTCGAGGGGCTGCTCAGGAACGCCTCGACCCACGCGGCCGGCGTGGTGATCGGGGACCGGCCGCTCGACCAGCTCGTGCCGCTCTACCGCGACCCCGGCTCGGACATGCCGGCGACGCAGTTCAACATGAAGTGGGTCGAGCAGGCGGGGCTGGTCAAGTTCGACTTCCTCGGCCTCAAGACGCTGACGGTGATCCAGAACGCCGTCGACCTGATCCGCGCGGGCGGCCGCCACCTGCACATCGCGGCGGACGGGCGCCGCCTCTACGACCCGCCCGAGGGGGCGGTGGACGAGATCAACCTGATCCCGCTGGACGACGAGGCGTCCTATCGCCTGTTCGCCAGCGCCCGCACGGTGGCGGTGTTCCAGGTGGAATCCTCGGGGATGATGGACGCGCTTCGGCGCATGAAGCCCACCTGCATCGAGGATATCGTGGCGCTGGTGGCGCTCTACCGTCCCGGTCCGATGGAGAACATCCCGACCTATTGCGACGTCAAGAACGGGGTCCGGCCGCTCGAATCGATCCATCCGACCATCGACCACATCCTGGCCGAGACTCAGGGCATCATCGTCTATCAGGAACAGGTGATGCAGATCGCGCAGGTCATGGCGGGCTATTCGCTCGGCGGCGCGGACCTCTTGCGCCGCGCGATGGGCAAGAAGATCGCCGAAGAGATGGCCAAGGAACGGCCGAAGTTCGTCGACGGCTGCGTGGCGCAGGGGGTGGACGCCAAGAAGGCCGGCGAGGTCTTCGACCTGCTCGAGAAGTTCGCCAACTACGGCTTCAACAAGTCGCACGCCGCCGCCTATGCGGTGGTCAGCTACCAGACCGCCTGGCTCAAGGCGAACCACCCGGTCGAGTTCATGGCCGCGGTGATGAACTGCGACATCCACCTGACCGACAAGCTCGCCGTCTATCGCCGCGAGGTCGACCGGATGGGGATCGAGATCGTGGCCCCCTCGGTCAACGTCTCGCAGCCGACCTTCTCGGTCAGTGAGGGGCGGATCGTCTATGCGCTCGGCGCGCTGAAGAACGTGGGGGTCGAGGCGATGCGCGTCCTCGTCACGGCGCGCGGCGACACGCCCTTCCGCGACCTGAACGATTTCGCCCGCCGCGTGCCGATGAAGCAGATCGGCAAGCGCGCGCTCGAGATGCTGGCCCGCGCCGGCGCCTTCGATGCGCTCGACGCGAACCGGGCGCGGGTGCTCGCCTCGCTCGACGGGCTGATGGCGTGGTCGGCGGCGGTGCAGGCGGCCGAGGTCTCGAACCAGTCCTCGCTGTTCGGCGGGGGCGAGGACCTGCCGCCGCCACGCCCGGCGCTCGCCAAGGTCTGGATGCCGGCCGAGAAGCTGGCCGAAGAGCGGCTGGCGGTCGGGTTCTACCTCTCGGGCCACCCGCTTGACGACTATCTGCCGGCGCTCAGGCGCAAGGGGGCGATGACGCTGGCCGAGGTGCAGGCGGCGTCGCTCGACGGGCCGCTGGCGGCCCAGATCGCCGGGACGGTGGCGGCGCGGGCCGAGAAGAAATCCGCCAAGGGCACGCGCTATGCCTTCGTCACGCTCTCGGACCCGACCGGGCTTTACGAGGCGACGGTGTTCTCGGACACGCTCGACGCCCACCGCGATCTGCTGGAGCCGGGGCAGAACGTGCTGCTGACGGTCAATGCCGAGCCCTCGGGCGATCAGGTTAAGATGCTGGCCCGCGGGGTGCAGCGTCTCGAGGATGCGGTGGCGGATGCGGGCTCGGGCAAGCTGGCCGTCGAGGTTGCGGACGCGCCCACCGCCGTCGCGGTGCTCGACCGGCTGCGCGCGGCCTCGGCCGAGATCGCCGTCTCGGCCAAGGGCCGCGGGCCGCTGCTGCTGCGGGTGCGCGAGGGGCACCGGGTCTACGACATCGCCGTGGGCGACGACGTGCCGGTGACGCCGCGGATGCGCCAGACGCTGCGCGCGGTCGAGGGCGTGATCGACGTCACCGAGGAATGAACCTTTCCCCGCCCGCGCGGTTGGGACAGGGATATCTTGCAGGAGGAACCCGATGCGCGCCCCCGCTTCCCTCGTTACTGCCGCCGCAGTCCTGACGCTCGCCGCCTGCGGGGCCCCGGCCCCCACCACGACCCAGCGCAGCGTGACCTCGTCGGCCATCGTCGATCCGGCGGCGCTCTATTGTCAGGGGACGGGCGGGACGGTCATCCACCGCACCTCGGGCGGCCGCCGCGCCGATCTGTGCCGGATGAGCGACGGCCGCACCGTCTCGGCCGCCGAGCTGCTCAACAGCCACAACGACCTGTGACGCCTCACCCCGCGGCGAGCGGGTTCGGCTGCGGCGGCCCGACCCGGCGCAGGCGGTTGGTGTCGTGGTGGTCGAACGCCTTGCCTTCGACCATCAGCGTGGTGTCCAGCCGATAGGACCAGCTGTCATCGTCGTGCAGCGTGATCGCGCAGCGGTAGCGGTCGGTGCGGAAGTTCTGGTCCAGAAACGGGTTCGACGCGATGCCGTTGGTCGTGGCCCCGCGCACCGCCTCGACCGTGACGCTGCGGTCGTCTGCGCCGGCGTGCCCCTGCGCCAGCAGCGCCTGGCCCCGCGGGATGGTCACGCTTTGCAGCAGCAGCCCGGTCGCGGGCTCCCACAGCCAGTAGCCGATCTGGTCGTGGAAGGTGATCTTCTCGTCGGGCGTGTTGATGTGCATGTGATAGCGCAGCCCGTAGAAGAGCTGCGGGCCGTTCGTCTGGCCGTCGATCACCGCGAAGCTCGCGTGCTCGACATAGGGCTTCGTCTCGGGCCCGTCGGCCTTCGGGCTGGTGTCCACGCCCTTCGCCGCCTGCCACCGCCCCGCCAGACCGCGCAGCGGCCCAAGATGGGACAGCGTGTCGGCCGCGACGGGCGGCTCGTCGAAGATGCCGGGGTGAGGGGGCTGGGTCAGGGTCATGGCGGTCCTCGGCTGCGCTCGTCCGGCCAGCTTGCCGCCCCCGCGCCCGCCCGGCAAGGCAAAGGGGCGCCACGGCGGGCGCCCCTCGTTCCTGGCCGGGTGTGAGCGGCCGGGGGCGCGAGGCCCCCTCGGTCCCGCCGGATCAGTTCCGGGCGCGGTCCACCATCTTGCCCTTCGAGATCCACGGCATCATCTCGCGCAGCTTGGCGCCGACCTGCTCGATCTGGTGCTCGTCGTTGATCCGGCGGGTCGCCTTGAAGGACGGCTGGCCGACCGCGTTCTCCTGCATGAAGTCGCGCACGAACTTGCCGGTCTGGATGTCGCGCAGCACCTCTTTCATCCGCGCCTTCGTCTCGTCGTAGGGCAGGATGCGCGGGCCCGAGACATACTCGCCGTATTCGGCGGTGTTCGAGATCGAGTAGTTCATGTTGGCGATGCCGCCTTCGTAGATCAGGTCCACGATCAGCTTCACCTCGTGCAGGCACTCGAAATAGGCCATCTCGGGCTCATAGCCCGCCTCGACCAGCGTCTCGAAGCCCATGCGGATCAGCTCTACCAGGCCGCCGCAGAGCACCGCCTGCTCGCCGAAGAGGTCGGTCTCGCACTCTTCGCGGAAGTTCGTCTCGATGATCCCCGAGCGGCCGCCGCCGATCGCCGAACAGTAGCTGAGCGCGAGGTCCATCGCCTTGCCCGAGGCGTCGTTGTGGACCGCAACGAGGCAGGGCACGCCGCCGCCCTTGACGTATTCGCCGCGCACCGTGTGGCCCGGGCCCTTCGGCGCCATCATGATGACGTCCACGCCCTTCTTCGGCTCGATCAGGCCGAAGTGCACGTTCAGCCCGTGGGCAAAGGCGATCGCCGCGCCTTCGCGCAGGTTGTCATGGACGTATTTCCTGTAGGTCTCGGCCTGCAGCTCGTCGGGCATGGTGAACATGATCAGGTCGGCCCATTTCGCCGCCTCGGCGATGTCCATGACCTGCAGCCCCTCGCCCTCGGCCTTGGCCTTCGAGGGCGAGCCCTCGCGCAGCGCCACCACGACGTTCTTGGCGCCCGAGTCGCGCAGGTTCAGCGCATGGGCGTGGCCCTGCGAGCCATAGCCGAGGATCGCGATCTTCTTGTCCTTGATGAGGTTGACGTCGCAATCCCGGTCATAATACACGCGCATGGTCTTATCTCGCCCCTTCGGTTTCGGATGTGTCGGCAGAGCGCCTACACCGCGCAACTTTCGGTGTCCAGAACGCCCGGCCCGGCAATGGATGCAAAATGCCGGGTTTCGCGACCCCCGCGCCGCGACCGCGCCGCCGTTGAGAGCCCGATCCGCCGATGACGCATCCCCACCTGCCGCCCCCCGACTGCGACCTTGCAGCGCTCTTTGCCCGCCGGCTGCCGGGGCCGCGGGCCAAGGGCTGGCCGGGGCGCGAGCGGGACCTTTCCGCCCATCTCGACCGGCTGCGGCCCGAGTTCGGCGACCGCTCCGAGGCGGCGTATCTGCTGGCCCGCACCATCGTGATCCTGCGCCGCGACCTGGGCGACACCCATGCGGCCGCCCTGTTTGGGCGGCTGACGGCCGAACTCGGCGCCCCCCTCGCCGCCGATCTCAGCCTGCGCTGGCTGATCTCGGTCTGCGACACGGTGGCCGACCTGCCGGGCCGGGCTCTGGCCGAGCGCACGCTCGCCATGCTGGGGTCGGGGCTCGCCAACCTCGTCAAGCTGGCCGAGACGGAACGCCGCATCTATCACCCGCCGCGCCCCTGGCCGCCGCGCCAGCGCTTCGCCACCGGGCACGAGATGTTCGACGGGCTCAAGGCCTTCTGGCCCGGGCGCGGCGACATGGTCGACAACCTGCTGGGCCGGATCGGCGACCTGCTGGACGACCCCGAGGCCGCGGCGCTGGCGGTCACCCCCTTCGTGGCCGAGATCGTCCAGCGCCTGACCTCGGACGACACGGTGATCGGCCGGCTGGCGATGCTGCGCGGCGACGCGCCGCTGCCGCAGGTCGAGGGCGCCCGGCGGCGCCAGCTCGACGCGCTGCTGCGCGACCTCTAGGCGTCTGTCCGGCGCAAATATCCGGCGACGGTCCCATCGGGGACCGCCATCGCCGGTTCAGCGCAGCCCCAGCCCCGCCCGCATCATCGTCCGCCGCACCGGGGCGAGCGCGTAAAGCCCCCCCAGCGCCGCCGCCCGCAGGTCGCGCAGCGGGCGCAGCCGCATCATGCTTGCCCGGTTCAGCGCATCGATGCCGATCAGCCGCGCCAGCGCCTCGGGGCGCCGCGCGCGGGCATAGGCGTCGAGCGCCGCGGCATCGCCGGGGTCCGACCCCATCAGGTCCAGCAGCGCCGTCAGGTCGGCAAGGCTCATGTTCAGCCCCTGCGCCCCGATCGGCGGGACGACATGGGCAGCCTCGGCGATCAGCGCGGTGCGGGGGCCGGTGTAGGCATCCGCGATCTGGCTGATGATCGGCCATTCGGTCAGCCCGGTGGCGAGCGTGAGCCGCCCCAGCACCCCCGCCGAGCGGTCGTTCAGCGCCGCCTCGAACGCCGCGCGCGGCAGGGCGCGCAGCCGCGCGACCTCGGGGCCGCGCTCCATCCAGACCACCGCCGACGAGGGGCGCCCATCGCGGTCGGGCAGCGGGACCAGCGTGAAGGGGCCGCCCGAGCGGTGGATCTCGGTCGAGACATTGTCGTGCGGACGCTCATGGGTGACGGCAAAGGCCAGCGCCTTCTGCCCGTAGCGCAGGGTGCGCACGCCGATCCCCAGCGCCTGCCGCACCGCCGAGTTGCGTCCGTCGGCGGCGACGACGAGCCGCGCCCGGACGCGGGTGCCGTCCGACAGATCGACCAGCGCCGCATCCTCGCGCACGGCCAGCCCCGCGGTCCCGGTGCCGGGGCGGAAGCTGACGCCCGGCAAGTCGGCCAGCCGCGCGGTCATCTCGCGCCTGAGCAGCCAGTTGGGCAGGTTGTAGCCGAACGGCTCGCCCGAGATCTCGGAGGCGTCGAACTCGCGCGTCAGCCGGGCGACGGGCTCGGCCCCGCCGGCATCGACGATCCGCATGACCTGCAGGGGTGCGGCGTGCGGGGCCAAACGGTCCCACAGCCCGATGCGCCTGAGCAGCGCGACCGAGGGTTGCAGAAAGGCGGTGGTGCGCAGATCGGCACCGGCGGCGGATTCCTCGGTCACCGGCGGGGCGGGGTCGACGCAGACGACCGACAGCCCCTGCGCGCCGAAGGCCGCGGCCGCGGCCAGTCCCGCGACGCCGCCGCCCGAAACGAGCACGTCGACCGTGTCGGTGCTGCCGGCCGTCCCCGCGGGGGCGGTGGCCCCCGGCGCGGCCACGGTCAGTACCCTGTGGCGTAGGCGATCAGCACCACGAAGACGAGCACGGTGGCGGCCAGCCCGACCATGGTCAGCGCCGGCAGGCCGAACAGCACCACCAGCACCGCCACCAGCACCGCCGCCAGCACCACGCCGATCAGCAGCCGGCCGGCGATCTGGCGCTCGCGCTTGGTCTGCATCGCCTCGTCGCCGCTGACGGCATGGGTCATCGCTTCGGCGGTGGTGGCCGAGGAGGTGTTGGGGTGCGCCATGATAAGCCTCGTGGTCGGGTCGTGTGATCGGATCAGCGCGACATTGCCACGCCGGGCAGGGCTGCGGCAAGCGCCGCGACGAAGTCGCCGAGCGCCGCGGTCTGCCAGAGCACATGGTCGCCGTGCCGGTGGTCGGCGGCCAGCGGGTCCGGTCCATGCCGGCCGGGACCGACCAGAACCGTGCGCATTCCCAGCGAAAACGGCACTTCGAGGTTCCTCGGGTCATCCTCGAACATGGCCGCGCGAGCCGGGTCGATGCCATGCGCCTCGAGCACCGCGGCAAATGCGCGCGGGTCGGGCTTCGGGTGATAGCCCACCTCGCCGATGCCGTAGATCGCGTCGAAGACGCCGAGCCCGCGATGGGCGAGGACGCGGCCCGCGTAGGCGGCGTCCGCGTTGGTGTGGACGATCTTCTGCCCCGGCAGCGCCCGGATCGCCGCGGCAAGGTCCGGGTCGGGGGTCAGCGCGCCCATGTCGATGGCGTGCACCTCGTCGAGGTAGGCGACCGGGTCGATGCCGTGCTCGGCCATCAGCCCGGCCAGCGTCGTGCCGTGCTCGCGCCAGTAATGGGCCCTGAGCCGGTCGGCCTCGGCCGGCGCGACGCCCAGCAGGCGCTCGACATACGCCGTCATCCGCCGCTCGATCTGGTCGAAGAGCCGCGCTTCGGGCGGATAGAGCGTGTTGTCGAGATCGAAGATCCAGACATCGACATGGGCGAAATCCGCGGCCAGCGCGGCGCGCGTGGCGGCTGCGCCGCCGTTCGCTCGGTGTTCGGCTGTCATCGATCGCCCCTTGTCCGCGCCGCGTCCTGGACGGCCGGCTAACGCAGCCCCGCCGCGCCGGCAAGGCACGGGACGCGGGCGGCGGTCAGGACGACCGGCGCTCGAGCAGGATGAGGCCGGGCGCCGCGGGCACGGTCATCACGTCCGCATCCATGAACCCCTGCGCGCCGTGGTGGCGGATGACATCGAGGGGCTGGCCGGGCGCAAGCGCGGCCGGAAAGGACGGCCATCGTCTGCCGCCTTGCTTTTCGGCCCCGTCCCGCCGAACCTGCCCGCCCATGAAGGACGCCTATTCCCTGATCCTGTCGGCGATCGACAACGGCACCTATCGCCCCGGCGACCGGCTGGTCGAATCCGAGCTGGCCGAGCGCTTCGGCGTCAGCCGCACGCCGGTGCGCGAGGCGCTGCAGCGGCTCGAAACCCAGTCGATGCTGACCCGCGACGGGCGCAGCCTGATCGTGGCGACGCTGGACCACAACCAGCTGGCCGAACTCTACACCGTGCGCACCGAGCTCGAGGCGCTGGCCGCGCGCCTCGCCGCCCGCCACGCGACGCGGGAAGAGGCGCGGGTGCTGGGCCAGATGGTGATCGAGGACCGCCGGATCATCGACGACCCGCAGGCGCTGAGCCGCGCCAACCGGCGCTTCCACCACCAGATCCACCTCGCCTCGCACAACCGCTATCTCGTCCAGCAGCTCGACATCGTGCACCGCACCATGGCGCTGATGGCGCGCACCTCGCTGGCCGCCGAGGGCCGGGGCGAGAAATCGCTGGCCGAGCACCAGACCATCGTCGATGCCATCGCCGCGGGCGACGCCGAGGCCGCCGAGGCGGCGCTGCGCACCCATATCTCGACCGCCTTCGAGACCCGGCTCAAGGAATCCGCCCGCGCCTGGGCCAATACCATCGAGCAGGACCGCCGGTGAGGCTGATCGCCGCCGAAGCCGACCTGGCCGAGGGGGCGGCGCATCTGGCGGCGGTCTGCCCGGTCTGGGCGCGTGTGCTGCCCGACCTCGGGCCGCTGCCCTTGCGGCGCCGCGCGGACGGGTTCCCGGCGCTGCTCGATGCGGTCGTCTCGCAGCAGCTGTCGGTGGCCTCGGCGCGGGCGATCTCGGGGCGGCTCGCGGCGGCGGGGCTGGACGCGCCGGCGCCGATCCTCGCGGCGGGCGACGACGCGCTGCGGGCCTGCGGGCTCTCGGCGCAGAAGATCCGCTACCTGCGCGGGATCGCCGCCGCGGGGATCGACTATGCGGCGCTGGCCCGTGCCCCCGACGAGGCGGTAATCGAGACGCTGGTGGCGCTGCCCGGCATCGGGCGCTGGACGGCCGAGATCTACCTGATGTTCGCGCTCGGCCGGGCCGACGCCTTCGCCCCCGACGACCTCGCCCTGCAAGAGGCCGCGCGGCTGCTCTACGGCCTGCCCGAGCGCCCGCGGGGCCGCGCGCTCGCCGCGCTGGCCGAGCCGTGGCGGCCGTGGCGGTCGGTTGCGGCGCGGGGGCTCTGGGCCTATTACCGGCTCGCCAAGGGACGCGAGGGGACGACATGACGCGCACGCTGCAATCGGGACGCCGGGGCCCGGAGAAACCCTCGTCGGTCGTGGTGTTCCTGCACGGCTATGGCGCCGACGGGGCGGACCTGCTGGGGCTGGCCGAGCCGCTGGGCCGCTATCTGCCGCGCACCGCCTTCTACGCCCCCGACGCGCCCGAGCGCTGCGTCAACAATCCGATGGGCTACCAGTGGTTTCCGATCCCGTGGCTCGACGGGTCGAGTGAGGCCGACGCGAAGGCCTCGATGGCGAAGTCGGTGGCCGACATCGACGCCTTCCTCGACACGGTGCTGGCGGCCGAGGGGCTGGGACCCGAGCGCATGGTGGTCGTCGGGTTCTCGCAGGGGACGATGATGGCCCTGCACGTCCTGCCGCGGCGCGCGACGCCGGTGGCGGGGATCGTCGGGTTCTCGGGCCGGCTGCTCGCGCCCGAGATGCTGGGCGAGGTCAGGGTCCGCCCGCCGATCATGCTGATCCACGGCGACCAGGACCCGATGGTGCCCTATGCCGACCTCGGGCTGGCCGAGCGGGCGCTGAAGGGCGCCGGATTCGACGTCGCCACCCACACCATGCCGGGCACCGGGCACGGCATCTCGCCCGACGGCTTGGGCGCGGCGCTCGGGTTCATCACCCGCGTGCTGGGCGAGGCCCCGCCGCGCTGACCCCTCGCGCGCCGGCCACGGCGCGGTTCGCCTAAACCGAGCGTATCTCCACCAGAAAGATGCGGCAGGGGCGGCAGTTACCTGTCACGGGCCTGTCGCGCCACCGTCATGCGCCTGTCGCGTGGGCGCGGCATTGCTGCGTCAACACGGCCATATGCAGAGGCTTGCCAGCCGTCTGACGCAGGATATAGTCGGCGTCAGAAGTCCAAGGGGCAGGCGGTCGGAAAGGGGCGCGCGCGGATGCTGGACGATCGACGGTTGGATACGGATTTCCGCACCCAGTTCGTGCGCGACCCGGCCGCACTCAGGCGCAACCCGGCGCTGGTGCTCAACGCCGATCACCGTCCGCTCAGCTACTACCCGCTGTCGCTCTGGCCCTGGCAAGAGACGATCAAGGCGGTGTTCCTCGACCGCGTGGCGATCCTCGCCGAGTATGACGAGGTCGTGCGAAGCCAGCGCGAGGCGATACGCATCCCCTCGGTCGTGGTGCTCAAGGACTATGTGAAACCCAGGAAGCGCGTGGCCTTCACGCGCTTCAATCTTTTTCTGCGGGACGAGTTCTGCTGCCAGTACTGCGGCTCGCGCGGCGACCTGACCTTCGACCACGTCGTGCCGCGCTCGAAGGGCGGGCTGACGAGTTGGGAGAACGTGGTCGCCGCCTGCTCGCCCTGCAACCTGAAGAAGGCAAACAAGAGCCTGCGGTCGTCGGGCCTCAAGCTGCGGCGGGCGCCGCGCCGGCCCTCGTCGGAAGAGATGCACGCCGCCGGCCGGCGCTTCCCGCCGAACCACCTGCACGTGAGCTGGATGGATTACCTGTACTGGGACGCCGAGCTGGAGTGCTGAGGCGCCGCTGACGCCTCAGGCCTGCGGCGAATGCGGCGGGCCGCCGTCGAAGCCATGCCCGAGCCGCACCGCCAGATGCGCGACCAGCGCCGCCAGCGCCGCGCCGAGCGCCAGCACCGTGAGCGGCACCCCCACCATGAGCGCGGCAACGACCGACAGCGCGGCGGCCACGGTGACGGCCGCGACGAGGGCGAGGAAGTGGGGCAGGGGCATTCGGACCTCCGATTCCCTGTGAATATGGGGAACCGGGCGGGGATTGAAAAGGCGCCCGCGGGGTTTCCCGCCGATTGGTGGCAGCCGCGGCGGGCTTGCGCGCCTCAGGCGGGGCGAGGGACCGGCGGGATTGCCGATGTTCGCGCAATGTTCTAATCTCGGGGGATGCTGCCGCCCCGCAACCCCGACGAGACGCTGAAAGCCCGCGGCGCCGCCCACCGCCCGGCGGCGCGGTTCGAGCCCTATCAGTCCGTGCCCGAGGACGACGGCTGGGACAGCCCGCCCGACGAGCGGCTGCTCAGGACCGAGATCACGACCGAGCGGCCGCGCCGGATCATCACCCGCAACCAGTCGCCCGACGTGCCCTTCGACCGCTCGGTCAACCCCTATCGGGGCTGCGAGCACGGCTGCATCTACTGCTTCGCGCGCCCGACCCACGCCTATCTCGGCCTCTCGCCGGGTCTGGATTTCGAGACAAGGATCACCGCCAAGCCCGAGGCGCCGGTGCGCCTCGCCGAGGAGATCGCCCGGCCCGGCTATGCGGTCGCCCCGCTCGCCTTCGGCACCAACACCGACCCTTATCAGCCGGTCGAGGCGCGGCTGGGGATCATGCGCGGCTGCCTCGAGGTGCTGGCGGCGTGGAACCATCCGGTCAGCATCGTGACCCGCGGCCGGACGATCCTGCGCGACCTCGACCTGATCGGGGCGATGGCGGAACGGGGGCAGGTGTTCGTCGGCGTCTCGCTGACGACGCTCGACGCAAAGCTCGCCCGGCAGATGGAGCCGCGGGCGCCGGCGCCGGCCACCCGGCTCGGGATGATCCGGGCGCTGGCCGGGGCGGGGGTGCGCGTGCGGGTGATGTGCGCGCCGATGATCCCGGGCCTCACCGACCACGAGATCGAGGCGCTGCTGGCCGCGGCGCGCGAGGCGGGGGCGGCGACGGCGAGCATGATCCCGATCCGCCTGCCGCTCGAGGTGGCGCCGCTGTTCCGCGACTGGCTGGACCGGCACCACCCCGGCAAGGCGGCCCATGTGATGTCCCGGATCCAGGCGATGCGCGGCGGGCGCGACAACGACCCGCGCTTCGGCAGCCGGATGCGCGGCGAGGGGGTCGAGGCGGAGCTGCTCCACCAGCGCTTCCGCCTTGCCCGCAAGCGGCTGGGGTATAACACCGACAGCCCGCCGCTCGACGCCGCGCGCTTCGGCCCGCCGCCGCGGGCGGGGGATCAGCTGGCGCTGTTCTAGGCCGGGCATGGCCGCGTCCGGGCGTGCGTCGGGCCGTAGCGGTTGCCCGCGACCCGAGGCGCCCGAGGCGCGCCGTTCCGCACCTTCCGGCCCGTTATCGTAGCCAGCCCCCAGAGGTGCCACACCGTGCGCCGACCTGCGCGGCCCGACGCCGCGCCGGGGTCAGCGCGGGGCGAGACCCCCCGCCTCGACGATGTAGCGCACCACCTGATCGACCCCTGTGCCGTGCCGCAGCGCCGCCATCACCACCGGCCTTGTGCCGCGTGCGGCGCGGGCGTCGGTTTCCAGCAGCCCTGCATCGACCCCCACATGGGGCGCGAGGTCGGTCTTGTTGACCACCAGCAGGTCCGAGCGCGCCAGCCCCGGGCCCTTCTTGCGCGGGATGTCCTGCCCGGCCGCCGTGTCGATCACATAGATCGTCAGGTCCGCCAGCTCCGGCGAGAAGGTCGCGGCGAGGTTGTCGCCGCCCGACTCGATCAGCACCAGCTCGAGGTCCGGGAAGGCCGCCGAGAGGTCCGCGACGGCGGCGAGGTTGATCGAGGCGTCCTCGCGGATCGCGGTGTGCGGGCAGCCGCCCGTCTCGACCCCGCGGATGCGCTCGGACGGCAGCACCTGGGCGCGCATCAGCGCCTCGGCGTCTTCGCGGGTGTAGATGTCGTTGGTGATCACCGCCATCGACAGCCGCGGGGCGAGGGCGCGGGCGAGCTCGATGGTGAGCGTCGTCTTGCCCGCGCCGACCGGGCCGCCGATGCCGACGCGCAGGGGACCGTGGGCGGGCGGATGATGGGCGTCGAAGAACTCGGTCATGAGCGGAAGATCCTCGTGGGCATGGTTTCGTGGCGCATCTGGGCGATCTCGGCGCCGAGCGCGCAGGTGCCGAGCGCGGCCTCGTCGGCCACCGCCGCGCGGGCCGCGGTGGCGCGGATCGCGGGGCCGAGCGCGGCGAGCAGGCGCTGCCCCTCGGTCTGCCCGAGCGGCAGGAACCGCACCGCCGCCAGCGTCAGGTTCAGCGTCTGGCCGTGCAGGTAGAGCGTCAGCACCTCGGGCGCGGGCAGGCCCAGCGGCGCCAGCGCCCGCCCCACGGCGACGGGCAGGGCGGCGGGGGTGGGGGCGCCCAGCCCCAGCGCGGCGGCGGTGCGGGCAAAGGCCGCGCCCTGTTCCAGCGTCTCGGTCAGCCGCTCGGGCGAGAGGCAGAGCGCGCGGGCCAGCGCGCCGAGCCGCGCGGGGTCGGCGCCCGGCCGCAGCGCCAGCGCCATCAGCACCGCGTCGGACCAGAGCGCCCCATGCGCCAGCACCGCCCCGATCCAGTCCCCGAGCGTCGCGGCGTCGGTGACGATCCCCGCGTCCATCGCCCATTCGAGCCCCTGCGCATAGGCGAAGCCCCCGGTGGGGAAGGCCGGCGAGAGAAGCTGCACCGCGACCAGCCGGGCCGCAGTCGGGTCGTGGGCGAAGGCGTCGGCCGCGGCGCCCTCAGTGGCTGTGGCCAAAGGTCCGGCCATGCCCGTAGGCGCCCCCCTCGGGGCGGAAGGGGGCGAGGCTGCGCGTCACCCGCGCGCCAAGCTGCGCCAGCATCTGTTCCAGCACCGGGTCGGCGCGGATCACCAGGTGGTCGGCGTGGATCTCGCACGGGCAGTGGCGGTTGCCGATGTGCCAGGCGAGCCGCGTCAGGTCGCCCTCGACCCGCAGCACCGGCTCGCGCGCCGGCACAACCTCGACGGCCGAGCCGTCCTCGAGCACGAAGGCCGCGCCCGCGTCGAGGCTGACGGTGCGGGGCAGATCGACCATGAAGGCCGCCCCGCCCTCGGTCATCAGGCGGCGGCGGCGCAGGCAGCGGGCCTCGTAGTCCATGACGACCCGCCCGACGACGCGCCGGCCGGCGGTCTCGGCGGTGGTGGCGCAGGCGGTGCCGAGCGTGTCTCCATCGGCCATGAGCATGGGTCTCTCCTTCTCGGTCAGAACAGGAAATAGCGTTGCGCGAGCGGCAGTTCGGCCGCCGGCTCGCAGGTCAGCAGGACGCCGTCGGCGCGGACCTCGTAGGTCTCGGGGTCCACCTCGATCACCGGCGTCGCGTCGTTCAGGCGCATGTCGCGCTTGCCGATGCCGCGGGTGCCCTCGACCGCGACCGCGGCCTTGCCCAGCCCGTCGCAGGCCCCGGCCTCAAGCCCCGCGCGGCTGACAAAGCTGACCGCGGCGGCGTGGCGGGCCCGGCCGAGCGCCCCGAACATCGGCCGCATGGCCATCGGCTGCGGGGTCGGGATCGAGGCGTTGGCGTCGCCCATCTGCGCCGCGGCGATCTGGCCGCCGACCAGCACCATCTCGGGCTTGGCGCCGAAGAAGGCGGGGTGCCAGATCACCAGATCGGCGCGCTTGCCCGGCTCGACGCTGCCCGCGTGGGCGCTGATCCCGTGCGCCACCGCCGGGTTGATGGTGTATTTCGCCACGTAGCGGCGGGCGCGCAGGTTGTCGTTCTCGCCCGTCTCGCCGTCCAGCCGGCCGCGCTGGACGCGCATCTTGTGCGCCGTCTGCCAGGTCCGGGTCACGACCTCGCCCACCCGGCCCATCGCCTGGCTGTCCGACGAGATGATCGAGAAGGCGCCGAGGTCGTGCAGGATGTCCTCGGCCGCGATCGTCTCGCGCCGGATGCGGCTTTCGGCGAAGGCCACGTCCTCGGGGATGCGGCGGTCGAGGTGGTGGCAGACCATCAGCATGTCGAGGTGTTCCTCGATGGTGTTGACGGTGTAGGGCCGGGTCGGGTTGGTCGAGGAGGGGATGACGTTCTGCGAGCCCACCACGCGGATGATGTCGGGGGCATGGCCGCCGCCCGCGCCCTCGGTGTGATAGGCGTGGATGGTGCGCCCGGCGATGGCGGCGAGGGTGTTCTCGACGAAGCCGCTTTCGTTCAGCGTGTCGGTGTGGATCATCACCTGCACGTCGTGATGCTCGGCCACCCCGAGGCAGCAGTCGATGGCGGCGGGGGTGGTGCCCCAGTCCTCGTGCAGCTTGAGCGCGCAGACCCCGGCGCGGACCATCTCGTCCAGCGCCGCGGGGCGGCTGGCGTTGCCCTTGCCGGCGAGGCCGATGTTCACTGGCAGGCTGTCGGCGGCCTCGAGCATCCGGCGGATGTGCCACGGCCCCGGCGTGCAGGTGGTGGCGAGCGTGCCGTGCGCGGGCCCCGTGCCGCCGCCGATCAGCGTGGTCACGCCCGAGGCCAGCGCCTCGTCGACCTGCTGGGGGCAGATGAAATGGATGTGGCAGTCGATGCCGCCGGCGGTGACGATCCGCCCCTCGGCGGCGATGACCTCGGTGCCGGGGCCGATGACGATGGTGACGCCCGGCTGGGTGTCGGGGTTGCCGGCCTTGCCGATGGCGGCGATGCGGCCGTCCCGCAGGCCGATGTCGGCCTTGGTGACGCCGGTCCAGTCGAGGATCAGCGCGTTGGTGATGACCGTGTCGACCGCGCCCTCGGCGCGCGTCGCCTGCGACTGGCCCATGCCGTCGCGGATGACCTTGCCGCCGCCGAACTTCACCTCTTCGCCGTAGAGGGTCAGGTCGCGCTCGACCTCGATCACCAGCGCGGTGTCGCCCAGCCGCACCCGGTCGCCTGTGGTCGGGCCGAACATCGCGGCATAGTCGCGGCGGGCGATCTCGACCGGCATCTAGAGCGCCCCCATGATCTGGCCGTTGAAGCCCCAGACCTGCCGCGCACCGCCGAACGGGACGAGCTGCACCTCGCGGCGCTGCCCCGGCTCGAACCGGATGGCGGTGCCGGCGGGAATGTCGAGGCGCATCCCCCGAGCCGCGGCCCGGTCGAAGTCGAGGCCGGGGTTCGTCTCGGCGAAGTGGTAGTGGCTGCCGACCTGCACCGGGCGGTCGCCGGTGTTGGCGACCATCAGCGTCAGCGCCGGGCGGTCGGCGTTCAGCGTCAGCGTGCCGGGCGCGGGGAGGATCTCGCCGGGGATCATCTCAGGCCACCGCCAGCGCGACGCCGGCGAGCGCGGTCGCCCCGCCCACGATCCGGGTCGAGAGCCGCGGCAGCAGCCGCGCGGCGAGGATGCCCGCAAGGTGCAGCGCCGCCGTCGCCGCCGCGAACCCGGCGGCATAGGCGGCAAGGCCGGTCGCGGGCCCCTCGGCCCCATGCGCCCAGCCGTGGGCGGCGCCGGACACCGCGCTCATGGCGATGAGGGCGGTGCGCGGCAGCCGCACGGCAAGGGCGACCAGCGCGGCCAGCACGATGACCGAGGCGAGGATCACCGGCTCGACCGCCGGGAACGGCAGCCCGGCCGCCCCCGCCGCCCCGCCGGCCAGCATCGCCGCGACGAACCCCGCGGGCAGCGCCCAGACCGCCCGCCCGCCGGTCTGCGCCGCCAGCGCACCCAGCGCGACCATGGCGAGCACGTGGTCCGCGCCGCCAATCGGATGCGCCACGCCTGCGGCCAGCCCGCCGAGCGGGTGGCCGGTATGGGCGAGCGCGGCGCCGGGCAGGGTCAGCGCGGCGAGCGAGAGGACGGCGAGGGGGGGCAGGCGCATCGGCGGCTCCTAGCGGATCGGGTGGTGGACGGTGACGAGCTTGGTGCCGTCGGGGAATGTGGCCTCGACCTGCACGGTCTCGATCATCGCGGGGATGCCCTCCATGCAGTCTTCGGCGCGGACGACCTGGGCGCCGGCCTCCATCAGCTCGGCCACGCTGCGGCCGTCGCGGGCGCCCTCGACGACGAAATCGGCGATCAGCGCGATGGCCTCGGGGTGGTTCAGCCGGACGCCGCGGGCAAGGCGGTTGCGCGCCACCATCGCCGCCATGGCGACGAGCAGCTTGTCCTTTTCGCGGGGGTTCAGGTTCATGCGGCCCTCTCGGGGGTGAATTGCCAGCAGCGGGGCAGGGGTTCGGGGCGCAGCAGCGCGACGATCCGGGCGAGCTGGCGGCGCAGCGGCCAGGCGTCGGGGGCGTGGGCGCGCAGGATCAGCCGTCCATCCCAGCCGGTCGCGGCGGCGGTGACGCCGGGTTCGGTCAGCGCCGCGCGGACGGGGGCGAGCGCGTCCTCGGCCCCCGGCGCGGCGAGGATCAGCGTGGCGAAGGCCCGCGCCCCGGCAAGCAGCGCCGGCTGGCCGGCCCGGGCCAGCGCGGCGGTGTCGAGCCGCAGCGGGTCGATCAGCAGCGGCGCGCCGCCGCGGCGGATCTCGCGCCGGTCGGTGAGCGAGAGGGTGGCCACCGTCTCGCCCATCGCCGCGCGGCCGAGGACGATGGTCTCGATCCCGAGGAAGCGCGCGTCGGGGGCGAGGTCGACGCGCGTGTGCCGGTCCAGCGCCGCGCCGTCGAAGAGGATCGTCTCTTGCGGCAGCCAGTCGAGGCTTGCGCCGGGGCCGGCGCTGAGCGTGACCTCGACCGCAGCGCGGCCGCCCTCGGCGCGATAGGCGCGCTCGGCGGTCTGGGTGGTGGCGGTGGCGCGGCCGGCGGCGAGGTCGAGCGCAAAGGCGAGGCGGTCCCCCGCCGTCAGCCCGCCCGAGGTGTTGAGGAACACGACCTGCGGCGCCTCGGTCGCGGGCGGCAGGTGCAGCATCGCCTTGGCCGACCCGGCCTGCGCGAGCGCCATGATGCGCCCGCCCTCCAGCGCCACGCGCGCGCGCCCGTGGCTGCGCTGGTGGCGCACGGGACGGGGGGCGGTCGGCAGAGGGGTCAGGACCTGGGCATCGAGCATGGCCCGAGGCTGCGCGGCAGGGGCCGCCGTCGGAAGGGGCCGGGGCGGGCGCCGTTACGTCCCCGGTCGCCCGGCGCGCAGTTTGCCCGAGGATTGGGCAGCGTGGCGGTGGGTTGGGCCGTGGCGGGATGGAGCCGAGGGGTCGGGCCCTGGCCGGTGCGCGGGCAGCGGGCGTGACGCCGCGCCCGTAACCCGGTCAGGCGCGCCGTGTGCCCGCCTCAGCGGCGGGCGGGGATCATCCCCATGATCTCGCGCGCCTCGGCCACGATCGGCGCCGCGATGGCGTCGGCGCGGGCGGCGCCGTCCTGCAGGATGCGGTCGATGGCGTCGGGGTCGGCCACCAGCTCGCTCATCCGCGCGGTGATGGGCGAGAGCGCCGCCACCGCCACATCGGCGAGCGCCGGCTTGAAGGCGCCGAAGCCCTGCCCCTCGAACCGGGCCAGCACCGCGTCCTGCGCCTCGCCCGACAGCGCGGCGTAGATGTTGACGAGGTTGCGGGCCTCGGGGCGGTCCTTCAGCCCTTCCATGCTGCCGGGCAGGGGGTCGGCGTCGGTGCGGGCCTTGCGGATCTTCTGGGCGATGGTGTCGGCGTCGTCGGTCAGGTTGATCCGGCTCGCGTCCGAGGGGTCGGACTTGGACATCTTCTTGGTGCCGTCACGCAGGGACATGACGCGGGTCGCGGCGCCCTCGATCACCGGCTCGGGCAGTGGGAAGAAGTCGGTGTCGTAGTCGTGGTTGAACTTGGCGGCGATGTCGCGGGTCAGCTCGACGTGCTGCTTCTGGTCCTCGCCCACAGGGACGTGGGTCGCCTGATAGGCGAGGATGTCGGCCGCCATCAGCGCCGGATAGGCGAAAAGGCCCAGCGACTGCGCCTCGGCGTTCTTGCCGGCCTTGTCCTTCCACTGGGTCATGCGGTTCATCCAACCCATCCGCGCCACGCAGCTCAGCATCCAGCCGAGCTCGGCATGGGCCGGGACGTGGCTTTGGGCAAACAGGATCGACTGGCCCGGATCGACGCCCGCGGCGATGAAGCCCGCGGCCAGCTCGCGTGTCTGGCGGCGCAGCGCCTCGGGGTCCTGCCACACGGTGATCGCGTGCAGGTCGACGAGGCAGAACACCGTCTCGACCTTGCCCTGGCCTTCGGCGAAGCGCTTGAGCGCGCCGAGGTAGTTGCCGAGCGTCAGCCCCCCGGACGGCTGGATGCCGGAAAAGATGCGGGGAGAGTGAACGCGCGCCATCGGCCTGCCTGCTGGAAAAAGGATCGGCGCCGGATTACCCCTTGGTCCGAACGGGCGCAACTCCCTGCCCCCGGACGGGCGCGTGCTGCGCCACGCGAGAGGACGACAGATGCGAGCCGGATACGACGAAAGCCCCGTGAACCCCGTGCCCGCGGTCATCTGGCTGCTGGCGCTGCCGATCCTCGCGTCCGAGCTCTACTTCGGCCTCGGGCGGCTGGGGTTCCTGTCGGGCGGCAGCGGCGCGGGACAGGCGGCGCGGCAGATCATGGTCGAGCGGACGGCCTTCGCGCCCGAGTTCCTGATCCGCGCCTGGGACCGCCACAGCGTCGCCGGCGGGCAGCTTTGGCGGATGCTGACCTATCCCTTCGTGCATTACTCGATGACCCACGCGCTCTTCGTGCTCGTGTTCCTGCTGGCGCTCGGCAACATGGTGGCGCGGGCGATGCGGCCCTGGGCGGTGGCGGTGGTCTTTGCCAGCGCCGCGGTCGGTGGGGCGGCGGTCTATGCCGCAATCGCGGCGGCGCTGCCGCAGATGCGCTTCGATCCGCTAGTGGGCGGGTATCCGGCGGTCTACGGGCTGCTCGGCGCGTTCACCTTCCTGCTCTGGGCGCGGTTGGGTGAGGAGCACGCCAACCAGTTCCGCGCCTTCACGCTGATCGGCTTCCTGCTCGCGTTCCAGCTCATCTTCGGGGTGCTGTTCGGCGGCGCCGGGAAGAACTGGATCGCCGAGGTGGCGGGGTTCGTGATCGGGTTCATGATGTCCTTCGTGCTGGTCCCGGGCGGGCTGGCGCGGCTGCGGGGACGCATCCGCCACCGCTGAGCGACCCCGCCGGACCGGGGGTTTTCCACCCCCGGACCCCCGGAGGATATTTGCGCAAGGAAGAACGACGCGCGGTCAGCGCTTGCGGCGCACCGCGGCCTTGAGGTCCGCGGGGCGGATCGCGCCGGTGGCGAAGCTCAGCGCGAAATAGAGCGCGGCGCCCCCGAAGACGAGGATGGCGAGGCCCAGCGGGTCGCCCTCGCCGTCGGCGGCGAGCCAGCGGCGCAGCACCCACAGCCCCGCGGCCATCAGCAGCGACGAGATCAGGATGCGCGGCAGGCTGCGGATGAGCCGCGCGTCGGCGCGGGCGGCCGTGCCCATCCCGCGCGTCCCCCACCAGAGCTGGGCCACCATGAACCACGCGGCCATCGTCGTGCCGAGAGCGGCGGCGAGGAACCCGACGGTGCCCATCAGCCCGAACGCCACCGCTGCGTTCACCACCATGGACACCAGCGCGAAGCGGAAGGGCGTCCGGGTATCCTCGCGCGCGAAATAGAGCGGCTGGAGGATCTTCTGCATGACGAAGGCGGGCAGCCCGAGGGCGTAGACGATCAGAGCCCGCGCCGTCTGCTGGGTGTCGTTTGCGTCAAAGGCGCCGCGCTCGAACAGCGTCGCCACCATCGGCACGGCGATCACCGCGATGGCGCAGGCGGCGGGCAGGGTGAGGAACATCCCGAACTCGGTCGCCCGCGAATAGGCCGACTGCCCGCCCGCCTCGTCGCCCGCCCTGAGCCGGCGCGCCAGCTCGGGCAGCAGCACCACGGCGACCGCGGCCCCCACCACGCCGAGCGGCAGCTGGTAGAGCCGGTCCGAGTAGCTGAGCCAGCCGATCGCGCCCTCGAAGAACGAGCCGACCTGCCGGCCGACGAGCAGGTTCACCTGCACCACGCCGCCGGCGAAGATCGCGGGGAGCGCGATGGTCAAGAGCCGCTTCATGTCCGGCGTCAGCCGCGGCCGGCGCGGGATGAAGCGCCAGCCGGTGCGGCTCGCGTCCCACCAGACCAGCGCGAGCTGCGCCACCCCGGTCAGCGGCGTGGCCCAGGCGAGCGTCAGCCCGAGATCCCAGCCAAGCGCCCGCCCGAGCAGCATCCCGACGATGAAGAGCAGGTTCAAGAGCACCGGCGCCGCCGCCGCCGCGGTGAAGCGGCCGTTGGCGTTCAGCACCCCCGACACCATCGAGGCGAGCGAGATCAGCAGGATATAGGGGAATGTGATCCGCCCGTATTCGACCGCGAGGTCGAAGCGCTGGTCCCCCGCGAACCCCGCCGCCATCAGCCACACGAGCCCCGGCATGGCGATCATCGCCACGGCCGAGAACACCGCGACCACGAACGCCAGCCCCGAGAAGGCGTCCTGGGCAAAGCGCTGGGGATCGTCGCCCCCCTCGAGCTTCTTGGAGAACAGTGGCACGAAGGCGGTGTTGAAGGCGCCCTCGGCGAAGAAGCGCCGGAACATGTTGGGCAGCGACAGCGCGACGAGGAACGCCTCGGCCACCGGCCCGGTCCCGAGCCAGGCGGCCATCAGGATGTCGCGCACGAAGCCCGAGAGGCGCGACAGGAACGTCCACAATCCGACCGAGACAAAGCCCCGCACCAAGCCGCCGCGCATTCTCGTCCCTTCCGGTCCTGCCCTTCGCGCGCCGCCCTAGCCCCGCGGACCCGCCCGCCGCAAGGGGCCGCGCGCGGCGGCGCCAGCCCTAGCGCCGCGCGCCCCGCGTCTTTCTGGCGCAAATACCCATCGGCAGCCGTCACCGGGGACAGTGGCTGCCGCCTCCTTACCCCGCCGCCCGCTCGGCCCCCTCGCGGATCGCCTGCCGCAGCTTGCGTTCCAGCGCGTCGCGGCGGGACTGCTGGTGCATCTTCAGCCCGAACATGTCCTTGACGTAGAAGCTGTCCACCACCTGCGCCCCGTAGGTGGCGATCACGGCGCTGACGATCTGGATGTGGTTGGCGGCCAGCGTCCGGGTCAGGTCATAGAGCAGCCCCGGCCGGTCGCGGGTATCGACCTGGATGATCGTGTGGATCTCGGACCCTTCGTTGTCGAAGGTGACGTGGGTCGGAAAGCGGAACGCGCGCTCGCGCCGCTTGACCTTGTCGCGGTCGGCGAAGGCTTCGCGCGGGACGACCTCGCCCGCCAGCGTACGCTCGATCATCCGGCGCAGCTGCGGCAGCCGCTCCGAGGAATAGGGCCGCCCCTCGGCGTCCTGCACCCAGAACACCGCGGTCGCATAGCCGTCCCGGGTGGTATAGGTGCGCGCGTCCACCACGTTCGCGCCGACCAGCGCCAGCGCCCCGGCGAGGCGCGAGAAGAGGCCGGGGTGGTCGGCCATCACGAACGCCGCCCGGGTTGCGTCGCGGCGCAGGTCGGGGTCGAGGTCCATGCGGATCTCTTCGGCCGAGATGCCCTTGAGCAGCCGCGCGAACACCTGCTGGCTGTCGGTCGGCAGGCCCTGCCAGTAGCTGTCGTAATGCCGCCCCGTCTCGGCCCGGATGTCGGCCGGCGCCCAGCCCTGCGCGGTCAAGAGATGCCTGAGCGAGCGCCGCGCCTCGTCCACCCGCTGCTCGCGGTTCACGTCCTCGAGCCCGTTCTCCAGCGCGTCCGCCGTCAGCCGGTGCAGCTTGCGCAGCAGCTCGGCCTTCCAGTTGTTCCACGTCCCCGGCCCCACGCCGCGGATGTCGCAGACCGTCAGCACCAGCAGCAGGTCGAGCCGTCGGCGCGAGCGCACCGCCTTGGCAAAGTCGCGCAGCGTGCGCGGGTCGGCGATGTCGCGCTTCTGCGCCACGTCGGACATGAGCAGGTGGTTGCGCACCAGCCATTCGACCAGTTCGGTCCGCTCGGCCGACAGCCCCAGCCGCTGGCAGATGCGGCGGGCAAGCTGGGCGCCGATGATCGAGTGATCCTCGGGGCGGCCCTTGCCGATGTCGTGCAGCAGCGTGGCGAGATAGATCACCGTCCGGTCGATCGGGCCGCCCATGATCCGGCTGACGATCGGCAGGTCCTCGACCACCTCGCCGCGCTCGATCCGGGCCAGCTCGGCCACGCACTGGATCAGGTGCTCGTCCACGGTGAAGTGGTGGTAGACGTTGAACTGCATCATCGCGACGATGCGCTCGAACTCGGGGATATAGGCGCCGAGCACGCCCAGCTCGTTCATCCGCCGGAGCGCGCGTTCCGGGTTGCCGTGGCGCAGCAGCAGGTCAAGGAAGATGCGCGCCGCCTCGGGGTCGGTGCGCACGCTGTCGTCGAAGCGGCGCAGGTTGCGCGCCACCCGGCGCATGGCGTCGGGGTGCAGCAGGATCTCGGTGCGCAGCGCCTCCTCGAAGAGCCGCAGGATGTTCAGCGGGTCGTCGAAGAAATGCTCGGGATCGGCGACGGTCAGGCGGCCGGTCTCGACCTGGAAGCCCGGCCGGACGCGGCGGCGGCGGAACCGCTCGAGCAGGGGCGCGCGGTAGAGATGGCGCTGCTCGAGCGCGGTCAGGAACACGCGGGTCAGCTCGCCTACCCGTGTGGCGTGGCGGAAATACTCCTGCATGAAGATTTCGACGCCCCGCCGCCCGCCCGCATCGCGGTAGCCCATGCGCTCGGCCACCTCGAGCTGCATGTCGAAGCTCAGCTTGTCCGCCGCCCGGCCGGCGGCGAGATGCAACTGGCAGCGCACCGCCCAGAGGAAATCCTCGGCCGCCCAGAAGGTCGTGTGCTCCTCGCGGGTGAAGAGGCCCAGATCGACCAGCTCGATGGCCCGGTCGACCTGATGGATGTACTTGCCGATCCAGTAGAGGGTCTGGAGGTCGCGCAAGCCCCCCTTGCCCTCCTTGACGTTCGGCTCGAGCACGTAGCGCTGGCCGCCCTGGCGCTGGTGGCGGGCGCTGCGCTCGGCGAGCTTGGCCTCTATGAACTCGGGGACGGTGCGGCTGAAGAGCTCGGGCCACAGCCGGTCGCGCAGCTCCTGCGCGATCACCGCGTCGCCGCAGATCAGCCGGTGCTCGAGCAGGCTGGTGCGGATGGTCATGTCGCCCTCGGCCAGCCGCAGGCATTCGTCGACCGAGCGGGTGGCCTGGCCGACCTTCAGCTTGAGGTCCCAGAGCATGTAGAGCATCGACTCGACGACGCTCTCGATCCAGCCGGCGGGTTTCCACGGGTGGACGAACAGCAGGTCTACGTCCGAGTGCGGCGCCATCTCGCCGCGGCCGTAGCCGCCGACGGCCATGACGGCGAGGCGCTCGGCCTCGGTCGGCGCGAGGTTGGGGTGCAGGTGGACGGTGGCGACGTGGTGGATCGCCTGCACCGTGGCGTCGGTCAGTGCGGCGATGGCGCGGACCGTCTCGCGCCCCTTGCGGGGATGGGTGGCGAGGCCGGCGACGATGTCGGCCATCGCCTCGGCCCGGGCGGTGGTCAGCAGGGCCACGGTGCGGGCGCGGATGTCGCGGGCGTCGGTCGCGCCGACGAGCGCCGCGTCGATGGCCACTTGGGCGGTGGCCGGGTCGAAGAGCGGGTGCGCCCCGGGCAGGGCCGGGGCGCTCTGGATGGCGGTCACCGCGTCGCGGCCGGGCGCGGCGCCCGGATCGGGGTGGGCCAAGTTCAGAGCCCGAAGCCGCCGAAGCTGGACCGCGCCGGGTCGATCACGACCAGCTTGCCGCCCTGCAGCGTGGCGACCGAAAGCTGGCGCTGGTTCGACCCGTCGGGCCGCAGCCGGAACGGCCCCTGGATGCCGGCAAAGCCCGCCCCCCGGGTCAGGCCCGCGGTGGTGACGGCATTCGCGCGCCCTGCACGGACGTTGGCGGCGATGGCCGACACGCCGTCATAGGCGAGGGTGGCGAAGTCGTGGGGGTTCTCGCCATAGGCGGCGCGGTAGCGGGCGTTGAACGCGGCCATTCGGCCGAGGTCGGGCACCGCGAACCAGCCGTTCTGGAGCTGCGGCAGGCCGGCGCGGCTCGCCGGGACGTCCCAGCGGGTCAGGCCCATGAGCTGGATCGAGCGCGAGGACACGCCGGCGCTGGCCAGCGCCGCGGTGATCTCGGGCAGGGCCTCGGCGTGGTTGCCGGTCAGGAACAGCGCCTGGGCCTGGTTCTGGGCCGCCGCGCGGGCGATGGTCGGGGCGATGGCGTCCATCTCGGCGCGGCTGAGGCCGTGGCCGGTCTTGCCGACCATGGTGCCGCGGTTGCGGGCGATGGCGCCCTCGATCGCGGCGCCGCCGAGCTGACCGGCGACGTCGTTCTCATGCACGATCAGGAAGCGGCGCAGGCCCTGCTTGACGCCGTACGAGACGAGCCGGTCGGCGGTGTTGCCGAAGGTGTTGCCGAGCACGAAGAGGTTGCCGCCAGCGATGTCGGCGTTGTTCGAGAAGGACAGCACGTTGACCCGGCCGCGAACGGCGTTGCCGACCGCATTGGCCGATTCGCCGTGCAGCGGGCCGACGATGACCTTGGCGCCCTCGGCCACGGCCTTGTTGGCCATGGCGACCGCCTGGCCCGCGTCGTCGCCCGATTCGTAGACCCGCAGGTCGATCCGCGCGCCCTGCGCGTCGGCCACCGCCATCCGCGCGGCGTTGGCCATCGAGCGGGACATGTAGTCGTAGTTCGGATCGCCCGAGCCGCCGGGCACGAGCAGCGCCACCTGGACCGGCTGGGAGGGATCGATCATCGGGCCGGTCTGCGCGCCGGTGGCGGTGGGTTCGGTGGGCGCGCAGGCGGCGAGCGCCGCCGCCGAGACGAGGGCCGCGACCCGCAGCAGGGGGCGGCGCCAGAGCGCAGCCGGGCGGGCCGTAAGAGTGGCGGACATGCGGATGATTCCCTCTTTCTGGGGTGCCGGATGCGGGGCAGGGTAGTCTTGTTCCGTGCCGCGTGGCAACCTGACCGACCCGGCAGGTCAGGGGCGCACCGGCCGGTGCGCGCGCGGCCCCGGGGCGCGCCGGGGCGGCGCGCCCCGGCCCCGCGGACGGGGCATTCGCAGCGGAGGTTTCACATGGCGGGATCAGACGACGACGGCAGCGGCGGCGCCGTCCACGCAGCCGCCCAGCCGGTGCCGGCGGGCGTGCTGGCGGCACGGCTCGAGCCGGGGCTGCACCTCGTCGCGACCCCGATCGGCACGGCGCGCGACATCACCCTGCGCGCGCTCGACGTGCTCAACGCCGCCGATCTTCTGGCGGCCGAGGACACCCGCACCCTCCGCCACCTGCTCGCGATCCACGGCATCCCCCTTCGCGGGCGCCGCATCGTGGCCCACCACGATCACAACGCCGCCCGCTCGACCCCCGGGATCCTCGCCGCCATCGGCCGCGGCGAGGCGGTCGCCTATGCCTCGGACGCGGGAACGCCGCTGGTGGCCGACCCCGGCTTCACCCTGGCGCGCGAGGTCACCGCCGCCGGCGGGCGCGTCCACGCCGTGCCCGGCGCCTCGGCGCTGCTCGCGGCCCTGAGCGTCGCGGGTCAGCCCACCGACCGGTTCCTCTTCGCGGGCTTCGCCCCGTCGGCGCAGGGCGCCCGCCGCCGATGGCTCGCCGAGGTGGCCGGGGTCGGCACGACGGCGGTCATCTTCGAGAGCCCGAGGCGCGTTAAGGAAATGTTGGAAAAGTTGTGCGAACTTGACCCGAATCGCGCTATCTCTGTGTGCAGGGAGCTGACGAAGAAGTTCGAGGAAGTCCGGCAAGGCACGGTCGCCGATGTCGCGGCCGGCATCCCCGACGAGGGGCTTCGGGGCGAGGTCGCGGTGGTGCTGGGTCCCCGCCCGGCGGAACTGGCGGACGATGAGGGCGTGCGGGCCGCGCTCGCCGGGCGGCTGGCGACGATGACGGTGCGCGACGCCGCCGCAGCCGTGGCGGCCGAGACGGGCCGGGCGCGCAAGGATGTGTATCGCATGGCTCTGGCCATGCAGGAGGGTGAGTGATGCAGACCGCAATGCCCTGGGCTATCCAGGCCCGCCCCGGACCCGCCCCCGCCGGGGTGCGCGCCGCCCGGGGACTGGCTGCCCACGCCAGCGGCCATTCGGCCGAAGCCCGCGTGGCCGATCACTATTTGGACCGCGGGGCCGAGGTTCTCGAGCGGTGCTGGCGCAGCCCGGCCGGCGAAGTGGACCTGATCGTCCGCGACGGGGATGCCGTGGTGTTCGTCGAGGTGAAGAAAGCCGATACTCATGACGCGGCCGCCGCCCGGCTGTCGCGTCGGCAGATGGATCGCATCTGCATGGCGGCACTCATCTATGCCGACAAGCTTCCGGGCGGCGCGCTGACCGATATCCGCTTCGACGCCGCGCTGGTGGACGCGACCGGCCGGGTCGAGATCATCGAGAACGCGTTCGGCCTGAACTGACCGCGCCTTGCATCGCGGCGCCGGGCGCGCGACAACCGGCACCGATTGATGGTGAGCGGAGAGCCGGGATGAGCCTCAAGGTCGCGCTGCAGATGGACCCGATCGAGGCGGTCTCGATCGACGGGGATTCGACCTTTCGACTGGGGCTCGAGGCTCAGGCCCGCGGCCACAGCCTGTTCCAGTACACGGCCGATCGGCTGATCTTCGACGAGGGGCGGCTGCTCGCGCACGGGCGCGACGTCACCCTGCGCCGCGAGGCGGGAAACCACGTTGATTTCGGCGAGTGGCAGACCGTCGACCTGTCCGGCTTCGATGTCGTCTGGCTGCGGCAGGACCCCCCGTTCGACATGGCCTATGTCACCTCGACCCACCTGCTCGACCGCATCCATCCGGCCACGCTGGTCGTCAACGACCCGTTCTGGGTGCGGAATTCGCCCGAGAAACTGATGGTCCTTGATTTCCCCGACCTCACCCCGCCGACCATGATCGCCCGCGACGTGCAGGCCATCCGCGGCTTCCGGCAGCGTCACGGCGAGATCATCCTCAAGCCGCTCTATGGCAATGGCGGCGCGGGCGTCTTTCACCTGCCGCAGGCCGACGCCAATCTGTCGGCGCTGCTCGAGCTGTTCGGCGGCATGAACCGCGAGCCGGTGATCGTGCAGAAGTATCTGCCCGCCGTGGTCAAGGGCGACAAGCGCATCATCCTCGTGGACGGCGAACCCGTGGGGGCGATCAACCGCGTGCCGGCGCAGGGCGAGGCCCGGTCCAACATGCACGTGGGCGGCCGGCCCGAGAAGGTCGGCCTGACCGATCGTGAGCGCCGGATCTGCGTCCGCATCGGGCCGGTCCTGCGCGAGAAGGGGCAGATCTTCGTCGGGATCGACGTGATCGACGGATGGCTGACCGAGATCAACGTGACCTCGCCGACCGGCATCCAGGAGCTTGAGCGGTTCGATGGGGTCAACGCCGCTGCGCTAATCTGGGACGCGATCGAACGCCGACGGGCGGCGTAAGTCGCTGACGGAAACGTTCGCGGCGATGTATCTGGCTACACCCTTAAAAGTATGCGTCGGGAACGCGCCAGCACACAGCATTCCCGTTCGCGCGGTCGCTGTTAACTCTTTCTCAACCGCTCGCCGCTAACGTCCCTTCGAACCGAGGGAGCAGCGGATGGTCGCAATCGCTTACAGCGTCGCCTTTGACGGGATTGAGGCGCGGCTGGTCGAGGTTCAGGCCGCGGTGTCGCCCGGGCTGCCGTCCTTCACCGTCGTCGGCCTGCCCGACAAGGCGGTGAGCGAGGCGCGTGAGCGGGTGCGCGCAGCGTTCGCCGCGATGGCCATTGCCATGCCGTCGAAGCGGGTCACGGTGAACCTCTCGCCCGCCGATCTGCCGAAGGAGGGTTCGCATTTCGACCTGCCCATCGCGCTCGCCATTCTGGCCGCGCTCGATCTCGTGCCGGCCGACGAGTTGGCGACGGTGGTCTCGCTCGGCGAACTGGCGCTCGACGGGCGGCTGGTGCCGGTGGCCGGGGCGCTGCCGGCTGCCGTGGCGGCGGCGGATGAGCAGCGCACGCTGATCTGCCCGCCCGCCTGCGGGGCGGAGGCGGCGTGGGTCGGGGCGGTGCCTGTCGTGGCGCCGCAGGGCCTGCGGCAGGTGGTCGACCACCTGACAGGCCGCGCGCCGGTGGCGCAGGCGCGGGCCGGCGACGTGCGGCCGCCGGCGAAGGGCCCGGACATGGCCGACGTGCGCGGGCAAGAGCGGGCCAAGCGCGCCATCGAGATCGCTGCGGCCGGGCGGCATCATCTCCTGATGGTGGGGCCGCCGGGGTCGGGCAAGTCGATGCTCGCCGCCCGCCTGCCGGGGCTGATGCCCGAGCTGACGCCGGCCGAGGCGCTCGAGACGTCGATGATCCAGTCGCTCGCGGGGATGCTGAGCGAGGGCGCGATTTCGCGGGCGGCGCCCTATCGCGACCCGCATCACACCGCCTCGATGGCGGCCATGGTCGGGGGCGGGCGGGGGGCGCGGCCGGGCGAGGTCAGCCTAGCCCACAATGGCGTGCTGTTCATGGACGAACTGCCCGAGTTCCCGCGCCAGGTGCTCGAAACGCTGCGCCAGCCGCTCGAGACCGGCGAGGTTGTGGTGGCGCGGGCCAACGCACACGTGCGCTATCCCTGCCGCTTCCTGCTGGTGGCGGCGGCGAACCCGTGCCGCTGCGGGCATCTCGCCGACGCGGCGCGGGCCTGCGCCCGCGCGCCGCAGTGCGGGGCGGATTATCTCGGCAAGCTGTCGGGGCCGCTGATGGACCGCTTCGACCTGAGGATCGAGGTGCCGCCGGTGGCGATCGGCGATCTCGAGCAGCCCGCGGCGGGCGAGGCCAGCGCCGGGATCGCCGCCCGGATCGCCGCGGCGCGGGCGGTGCAGGCTGACCGCTTTGCCGCGCACCCGACGCTGCGGGTGAACGCGGATGCCTCGGGCGGGGTGCTCGAGGAGATCGCGGCCCCCGATGCCGAGGGCCGCAGCCTGATCCTGCGCGCGGCCGAGCGGTTGGGGTTGAGCGCGCGCGGGTATCACCGGGTGCTGCGGACGGCTCGGACCATCGCCGACCTCGACGGCAGCGAACGGGTGCGCGCGCCGCATCTGGCCGAGGCGATCAGCTATCGGCTGCCGTTTGCCGCGGCGGCGTGAGGGAGGGGGGAGCAACGAGGAGCTGACGCAACATTTTGGGGCGGGGCGAATTTTCGCTTGCACGTTGGCTCGGAGAGCCACCCCCTCGCTGGTCGCTGGTCGCTGGTCGCTGGTCGCTGGTCGCTGGTCGCTGGTCGCTGGTCGCTGGTCGCTGGTCGCTGGTCGTTGGTCGCTGGTCGCTGGTCGCTGGTCGCTGGGGCCAACCCGCCGCCGCCCCGCCCATTCCTTGCCCCGCCGCCGCGGGTCGCCTAGGACTGGCGTGACCGGCGCCCGTCGAGGCGCCGAAGGGCGCATGGGCGAGAGGCGGAGGCTGGGATGCAGGGGCGGCGGGTTCTGCTGATCGTCGGGGGCGGGATCGCCGCCTACAAGACGCCCGAGCTGATCCGGCTGCTCTCCGGCGAGGGCGTCAGGGTCACCACCGTCCTGACCGAGGGAGGCGCGCAGTTCGTCACCCCGCTGACCCTCGCCTCGCTGTCGGGCGAGGCGTGCTACACCGCGCTCTGGGACCTCACGCGCGAGGCCGAGATGGGGCATATCCAGCTGTCACGCGCGGCCGATCTGGTCGTGGTCGCGCCGGCGACGGCGGACCTCATGGCGAAGATGGCGGCGGGGCTGGCGGGCGACCTCGCCTCGACCCTGCTCATGGCGACGGACAAGCCGGTTCTGATCGCGCCCGCGATGAACGTGCGGATGTGGGAGCATCCGGCCACGCGCCGCAATCTGGAGACCCTGCGCGGCGACGGGATCCTGACGGTCGGGCCCGATGTCGGGGCGATGGCCTGCGGCGAGTGGGGCGAGGGGCGGATGGCCGAGCCTGCGGCGATCGTTGCGGCGATCCGCGAGGCCTTGGGTGGGGGCGCGGCTGGCCCAGGTTCGGGTGGCGGCTTGGCCGAAGAGACGGGCCGCGGGGCAGAGGCGCCGCTGCGGTTGACCGACGCCATCCTTCGGCTCACGCCGGATTCTGCCGTCCGCGCGGCCGCTGGTGCAGCCGGGCGTGGCGAGACGGAGGCGGCGCTCGCGGGGTGGGGCGAGGGGGCGCCGCTTGACGTAGGCCGCTTAGATACCGAGACGAGCGGCACGGCCAATGGCTCGGGTCTTGCCGCAGACGGCTCCGCGGCGACGCGCGCCGTTGGCCCGGTGCAGGCCCAACCGGCAGCCGCCAGTCCGACCGGCACCACCGACCCCGGCGCCGCGCTCCCCGCCCCCGGCCCGCTTGAAGGTCGTCACGTCATCGTCACCTCCGGCCCGACGCATGAGCCGATCGACCCGGTGCGCTACATCGCCAACCGCTCGTCGGGCGCGCAGGGGACCGCGATCGCCGCGGCGCTGCGCGATCTGGGCGCGCGGGTCAGCTTCGTCACCGGCCCGGCCGAGGTGCAGCCGCCCGAGGGCGTCGAGGTGATCGCGGTCGAAACGGCGCGCGAGATGCGCGACGCGGTGGAAGGCGCGCTGCCAGCCGATGCCGCGGTCATGGCCGCCGCGGTGGCCGACTGGCGCGTGGTGAACGCCGCCGACCGCAAGCTGAAGAAGGACGGCTCGGGCCGGCCCCCGGCGCTCGAGATGGCGGAAAACCCGGACATCCTCGCGTGGATCAGCCGTTCGGACCGGCGCCCCGCGCTGGTGGTGGGGTTCGCCGCCGAAACCGACGACGTGGTCGTCAACGCCACCGCCAAGCGGGCGCGGAAGGGCTGCGACTGGATCGTCGCCAACGACGTCCGCCCGGCCACCGGGATCATGGGCGGGGCCGAGAACGCCGTGGTGCTCGTGACCGCGGACGGCGCCGAGCCGTGGCCGCGGCTGCCCAAGACCGAGGTCGCGCGCCGCCTTGCCGGGCGCATCGCCGCGGCGCTGGGCGAGGGGGCGGCCGCGCCGGACGAGGCGCCGTGAGCCGCGTCTATCTCGACTGGAACGCCACCGCGCCGTTGCGCCCCGAGGCGCGGGCGGCGATGGCCGAGGCGCTGGACGTGACCGGCAACCCCTCGAGCGTCCATGCCGAGGGGCGGGCAGCCAAGATGCTGCTCGAGCGGTCGCGCGAGACGCTGGCCGAGGCGCTGGGCGCGGCGCAGGCCGATATCGTGTTCACCTCGGGCGCGACCGAGGCGGCGGCGCTGGCGCTCGAGGGGCAGGGGCTCGCCTGCGCCGGGATCGAGCATGACGCGGTCCGCGCCTGGTGCGCCGAGACGCTCCCGGTCGAGCCGAGCGGGCGGGTGACGGTCGCGGACCCGGCGGGCGCTGCGCTGCAGCTCGCCAACAGCGAGACCGGGGTCATCCAGGACTTGCCGCAGGGGCTGGCGGTCAGCGACCTGACCCAGGCGTTCGGCAAGATCCCCTTCGCCTTCGACTGGCTCGGCGTCGCGGCGGGGTTCGTCAGCGCCCACAAGCTCGGCGGCCCGCGCGGCGTGGGCGCGCTGATCCTGCGCGCAGGCGCCGACCGTCCCGCCCGGCTGCGCGGCGGCGGGCAAGAGAGCGGGCGCCGTGCGGGGACCGAAAACCTTGCCGGAATCGCCGGTTTCGCGGCCGCGGCGGTGGCGGCGCAGCGCGACCTCGCGGTGGGAATGGCGGAAAAACTGGCCGAAATGCGCGACCGGCTGGCGATGAGGCTGGAAGATCATGACGGAAACACTATGTTGCCGGGACGCGATTCCCCCCGGCTGCCGCAGACGCTGTCGATCCTGACGCCCGGCTGGCGCGGAGAGACGCAGGTGATGCAGATGGACCTCGCCGGTTTCGCCGTCTCGGCGGGGTCGGCCTGCTCGTCGGGCAAGGTCCGGTCCAGCGGGGTGTTGCGGGCGATGGGCGTGCCTGAGGCGGATGCCGGGTGCGCGCTCAGGGTGTCGTTCGGGGCGACGACGACGCCAGAGGAATTGGACCGCTTTGCCGCCGCGTGGCTTTCCGCCCGCGCCCGCTGGCAGAGCAAGCAGGGAAGGTGAGGCCGATGGCTGAAACCATGATGGCGGAGACGGGCCCGCAGGAACTGGACGTCCGCGAGGGCGTGGACCGCGAGACGGTCGAGACCGTGGCCAGCATGGGGTCCTACAAATACGGCTGGGACACCGACATCGAGATGGAATACGCCCCGAAGGGGCTGAACGAGGACATCGTCCGGCTGATCTCGCAGCGCAACGACGAGCCCGAGTGGATGACCGAATGGCGGCTCGCCGCGTTCCGCCGCTGGCAGGGGATGGAGGAGCCGCGCTGGGCGATGCTCAACTATCCCGAGATCGACTATCAGGACCAGTATTACTACGCCCGCCCCAAGAGCATGGCGGTCAAGCCGAAGTCGCTGGACGAGGTCGACCCCAAGCTGCTCGCCACCTATGAAAAGCTGGGGATCCCGCTCAAGGAACAGGCGATTCTTGCCGGGATCGAGGGCGCCGAGGGCGCCCCGGCCGAGGCGCGGCGGGTCGCGGTCGACGCGGTCTTCGACAGCGTGTCGGTGGGCACGACCTTCAAGGACGAGCTGGCCAAGGCGGGGGTGATCTTCTGCTCGATCTCCGAGGCGATCCGCAACCATCCCGAGCTGGTGCGCAAGTACCTCGGCTCGGTCGTGCCGCAGTCCGACAACTTCTTCGCCACGCTGAACAGCGCGGTCTTTTCGGACGGCTCGTTCGTCTACATCCCGCCGGGCGTCCGCTGCCCGATGGAGCTGTCGACCTATTTCCGCATCAATGCCGAGAACACCGGCCAGTTCGAGCGCACCCTGATCATCGCCGACAAGGGCAGCCACGTCAGCTACCTTGAAGGCTGCACCGCGCCCAAGCGCGACACCGCCCAGCTGCACGCCGCGGTGGTCGAGATCGTCGTGCTTGAGGATGCCGAGGTGAAGTACTCGACCGTCCAGAACTGGTTTCCGGGCGACGAAGAGGGCAAGGGCGGCATCTACAACTTCGTCACCAAGCGGGCCGACTGCCGCGAGGCGCGCGCCAAGGTCATGTGGACGCAGGTCGAGACCGGCAGCGCGATCACCTGGAAATACCCCTCGTGCATCCTGCGCGGCGAGGCGAGCCAGGGCGAGTTCTACTCGATCGCCATCGCCAACAATGCCCAACAGGCCGACACCGGGACCAAGATGATCCATCTTGGCAAGAACACCCGCTCGCGCATTGTTTCGAAAGGGATTTCCGCGGGCCGCGCCCAGAACACCTATCGCGGGCTCGTGTCGATGCACCCGCGGGCGACCAACAGCCGCAACTATACGCAGTGCGACAGCCTGCTGATCGGCGACCAGTGCGGGGCGCACACCGTGCCCTACATCGAGGTCAAGAACACCTCGAGCCGGGTCGAGCACGAGGCCACCACCTCGAAGGTCGATGACGACCAGCTCTTCTACTGCCGCGCCCGCGGCGTGGGCGAGGAAGAGGCGGTGGCGCTGGTCGTCAACGGCTTCTGCCGCGAGGTGCTGCAGGCGCTGCCGATGGAATTCGCCATGGAGGCCCAGAGCCTCGTGGCCATCTCACTGGAAGGAAGCGTCGGCTGAGCCGGCGCCCGAGGGGTCAGGAATGCTGAACATCACCAATCTCCACGCCGAGCTCGAGGACGGCTCGCGGCAGATCCTCAAGGGGGTCGACCTGACCGTCCCGGCGGGCGAGGTCCACGCGATCATGGGGCCGAACGGGTCGGGCAAGTCGACGCTCTCCTATGTGCTGTCGGGCCGCGACGGCTATGAGGTCACGCAGGGGACCGCGACGCTCGAGGGCGCCGACCTGCTGGAGATGGAGCCCGAGGAGCGCGCCGCGGCGGGGCTGTTCCTGGCGTTCCAGTATCCGGTCGAGATCCCGGGCGTGGGCAACATGACCTTCCTGCGGACGGCGGTGAACGCGCAGCGCAAGGCGCGGGGCGAGGCCGAGCTGACCGCCGGCGAGTTCCTCAAGGTGGTGCGCGAGAAGGCCAAGGGCCTCGACATCGACGCCGAGATGCTGAAGCGCCCGGTCAACGTGGGCTTCTCGGGCGGCGAGAAGAAGCGCAACGAGATCCTGCAGATGGCGATGCTCGAGCCGCGGATGTGCATCCTGGACGAGACCGACTCGGGCCTCGACGTGGACGCGATGCGGCTGGTGGCGGAAGGGGTGAACGCGCTGCGCTCGCCCGAGCGGGCGTTCCTCGTCATCACCCACTACCAGCGCCTGCTGGACCATATCCGCCCGGACGTGGTGCACATCATGCACGACGGCCGGATCGTGAAGACCGGCGGGCCCGAGCTGGCGCTCGAGGTCGAGCAGAACGGCTATGCCGACATCCTGAGCGAGGCCGTCGATGGCTGACGCCGCGACCCTCACCCAGCAGACCCCGACCGTCGAGGGCGGCACGCCCGCGCCGCGCGACGCGCTGGCCGCGCGGCTCGACGGGCTGACCGTGGGGATCGCGCGCGACGGCACGCTGGCCCCCGCGCGGTCCGAGGCGGCCGCGCGCCTGCGGGCCATGGGCCTGCCGCGTCCGCGCGATGAATACTGGCGCTACACCGACCCCGCGCCGTTCAACGCCGAGGCGCCGCGGCCGGTGGCCGTGGACCCGGCGCTCGGCGATCCGCCGCTCTTTGCCGACATCGACCGGCTGCGCCTGGTGTTCGTGGACGGGGCCTTCGACGCCGCGGCCTCGGACCCGCTGGAGGCCGAAGGGATCGAGATCGCCCCGCTCAGCCGCGCCGACGCCGAGCCGGGCCACTGGGTCGGGGCCGCCTACGGCGTGCTCGAGGCCGCCGGGCAGGTGCCGGTGCGCCGCCCCTTCGCGGCGCTGAACACCGCCGCCGCCCGGGACGGGGCGGTGATCCGGGTGACCGGCTCGGTCGCGCGGCCGGTCCAGATCCTCTACCGCCGCAGCGACGACGCGGCCGACGTGCTCTGCCACCACGTCCTGCGGCTCGAGCCCGGGGCGGCGCTCACGCTGCTCGAGAACGGCATCGTGGGCGCCCGCGGCAACGTGGTGATCGAGGCCGACCTCGGCGCCGGCGCGCGCCTGAACCACGTCGCCGCGCATCGCGCCGGGCAGCCGCGGGTCTCGGTCTCGCATCTCTTCGCCCGGCTGGCCGAGGGCGCTGCGCTGAAGAGCTTTGCGCTGTCGGTGGACGGTGCGCATATGCGGCAGGAAAGCTGGATCGACATCGCGGGCGACGACGCGCTCGCCCATGTCGCGGCGGCGGTGCTGGGCGACGGCGACGGCTTCCACCAGGACGACACGGTGTTCGTGACCCACGGCGGCCTGCGCGGCGAAAGCCGGCAGGTGTTCAAGAAGGTGCTGAAGAACGGCGCCACCGGGGTGTTCCAGGGCAAGATCCTCGTCAAGCCGGGGGCGCAGAAGACCGACGGCTACCAGATCAGCCAGGCGCTGCTGCTGGACGAGGCGAGCCAGTTCCTCGCCAAGCCCGAGCTGGAAATCTACGCCGACGACGTGAAATGCAGCCACGGCTCGACCACCGGCGCGCTGGACGAGACGGCGCTCTTCTATCTGCGCTCGCGCGGGGTGCCGCGTGAGCGGGCGATCGTGCTGCTGGTGCTGTCCTTCCTCGCCGACGCGCTGGACGAGGTCGAGGACGAGGCGCTGCGGACCCAGATCGGCGAGCGGCTCGAGGACTGGCTGACCGCGCGGGCCACGGCGCTGCCCGGACCGGGCGGGGCAGGGGCCTGAGCACGCCATGACACGCCGTCCGCCGCGCGGCATGGGCCTGATCCCGCGTATCCTCTCGACCTGGCGGGCGCCGGGCCGGGCGGTGCGTGGCATGGCGGCGATGCCTGAGCCGGCGATGCTGGCGCTGCTGTTCGGCACGATGGCGATTTATTTCGTCGCCCAGTGGCCCGGCCACGCGCGGGCCGCCACGCTCGACCCGTCGGTGCCGCTGCAGGCGCGTCTGGGCGGGGCGCTGCTGGCGACGCTGTTCCTGATGCCGCTGATCGTTATGGCCGTGGGAACCCTGTCGGGCGCGCTGATCCGCGCGGCCGGGGGCCGGATCGAGGGGCGGCTCGCGCGGCTGGCGCTGATCTGGGCGCTGGCGGCGACCGCGCCGGTGATGCTTCTGGGCGGGCTGGTGGCCGGGCTGGTCGGGCCGGGGCCGGGCTTGACGCTGGTTCACGCCGTGGCCGGCGCGGCCTTCCTGCTGTTCTGGATCGCCGGGCTGCGCGCCCTGACCCTGCAAAGAGAGCCGGCATGATCCCGCTGATCAAACTGACCCTGCGCAACCCGCTGATCGCCTGGCAACAGCTCCGGCGCCTGCCGCTGACGACGGGCGACGCCTGGTCGCTGGTGCTCGCCACCGCGGCGCTCTCGGCGGTGCTGAGCTGGCTTGGCGCGCAGCTCCTTCCCGGCTCTGCCGAGGGGGCCGGCGTGCTGGCGACCCTCGCCCGCGAGCCGATGGCGATGGCCGGCGTGCAGGTCGCCTCGGCGACGCTGGCCGCGTTCCTGCTGGCCGAGGTCGGACGCATCTTCGGCGGGACCGGCAAGTTCGGCGACGCGCTGCTGGCGATCGGCTGGGTCGAGGCGGTGCTGATCACGCTGCAGGCGCTGCAACTGGTGCTGACCGTGGTGCTGCCGCCGCTCGGCGCGCTCGTCGGCCTCGCCACGCTGCTGATCGCGGCCTATCTGATCGTTGCGATGACCATGGCGGTGCACGGCTTCCGCAACCCGTTCTTCGTGGTGCTCGGGATCTTCGGGACCGTCATGCTCACCAGCCTGCTGATGTCGATGCTCGCCGCGACGCTCGGCCTGATCCCGGGGGTGCCCACATGAGCCTCGACCTCGACGCCATCCGCGCCGACTTCCCGATCCTCTCGACGCAGGTGAACGGGCGGCCGCTGGTCTATCTCGACAACGGCGCGAGCGCGCAGAAGCCGCAGGCCGTGATCGACGCGATCAGCCGCGCCTATGCGGGCGAATACGCCAACGTCCACCGTGGGTTGCACCACCTCTCGAACCTCGCCACTGAGAATTACGAGCGGGTGCGCGGGATCATCGCCCGCTTCCTCGGCGCGTCGCACGAGGACGAGGTGATCTTCACCTCGGGCTCGACCGAGGCGATCAACCTTGTCAGCTACGCCTGGGCCGCGCCACGGCTGCAGCCGGGGGACGAGATCCTGCTCTCGGTGCTCGAGCATCACGCCAACATCGTGCCGTGGCATTTCCTGCGCGAGCGGCAGGGCGTCGTGCTGCGCTGGGTCGAGCCCGAGCCGGACGGCAGCCTGCCCGCCGACAAGGTGCTGGCCGCGGTCGGACCGCGCACCCGGCTGATCGCCGTCACCCATATGTCGAACGTCACCGGCACCATCGTGGACGTGGGCGCGATCGCGCGGGGGACCGACGTGCCGGTGCTGGTCGACGGCAGCCAGGCGGCGGTGCACATGCCGGTCGACGTGGCCGCGCTCGGCTGTGACTTCTACTGCATCACCGGCCACAAGCTCTACGGCCCCTCGGGCTCGGGCGCGATCTGGATCCGCCGCGAGCGGCAGGACGAGATGCGCCCCTTCCTCGGCGGCGGCGACATGATCCGCGAGGTCACGCGTGAGGCGGTCAGCTACGCCGACCCGCCGCTGCGCTTCGAGGCGGGGACGCCGGGGATCGTGAACCAGATCGGCCTTGGCGTCGCGCTCGAGTATCTCATGGGGCTCGGGATGGCGCGGATCGCCGCGCACGAGGCCGAGATCGGCGCCTATGCGCGCGAGCGGCTGGGGGCGCTCAACTGGCTGTCGGTGCAGGGGAATGCGCCTGGGAAAGGCGCGATCTTCTCGATGACGATGGAGGGGGCGCACGCCCACGACATCGCCACGATCCTCGACAAGCGCGGGATCGCCGTGCGCGCGGGGACGCATTGCGCGATGCCGCTGATGCAGTTCTACGGCATCCCCGCCTCGGCGCGGGCGAGCTTCGCGCTCTACAACACCCCCGCCGAGGTCGACGCGCTGGTCGAGGGGCTGAGCTTCTGCCGCGAGCTTTTCGGCTGACGTCAACCTCGTCTTAAGCCTTCGGTGCTAGGCCTCTCGTCAGGGGCGTGACGCAGGGGGCAGCATGGCGCGGGTGATGGTGATCCTGATGCTGGTGCTGGCGCCGTGGGCGGCGCGGGCGGCGGTCGATCCGGCCGACCAGCCGGCGGCCGTCTGCGAATGGGCGGCGCTGACCGCGGCGGCCGAGGTCGGGGTGCCCCCCGATATCCTCGCCACCCTGACCCTGACCGAAACCGGCCGCCGCCGCGCCGGCGTCGTCCGTCCCTGGGCGTGGAGCGTCAATGCCGAGGGCGCCGGCAGCTGGTTCGACGACCCGGCCGAGGCACTGGCCTTCGCCCAGGACCGCATCGACCAGGGCCGCCTGAACCTCGACATCGGGTGTTTCCAGCTCAACTACCGCTGGCACGGCGAGAACTTTCCCTCGGTGGTCGAGATGTTCGACCCGCTCGAGAACGCCCGCTACGCCGCGCGCTTCGTGCGCGACCTCTACGCCGAGACGGGCGACTGGCGCCGCGCGGCCGGCGCGTTCCACTCGCGCACGGCGGTGAACGCCACGAAGTATCTGGCCCGGTTCGACGAGCTGCGGGCGGCGTTCCTGCAGCGCGGGTTCGACGGCATGGTGGGGACGGCCGAGACCTACAACCGCTTCGCCCTCGCCGGCCCCGTGGACCCCGGCAAGGTGGCCCGCGCGCGCGAGCGGCTGACGCTGCTCGGCGCCCCGCTCGGCGCGCCGCGAACGGGCACGCCGGGATCGCTCGCGGTGGTGGCCGCCAACCGCGGGGCCCTGATCGGGGCGTCTCGCGGGGCGCTGTTCGCCGCCCGGAACCGCGAGGCGCGGGGTGAGGAGGGGGCGCCCGCTAATCCCGAACTGGTCGATACTCCGGCCGGTCCGGCGGTGGGCGAGGCACTCTAGCCGGCGTTCGCAGGCAGTCAGCCGCCGAGTCACATGTCGGACAGCGGGAACGCGATCTCGACGGTCATTCCTTCGGGCGCGAATGTCCGCACGAAGCGTCCACCGAGGTCTCCTTCGATCAGGGCCTCGATCAGCTGCGAGCCAAAGCCGCCCGGGTTTAAGGCGCTCGCTGGCTGCGGCGCTGGTGCGCTCACCCGGTCGGTGGTTGCGGGGGACATTGCCGCCTGTTCGAACCAGGTGATCAGAATCCACGGCGTCCCGTCGACGCGCGTCGTTTTCCACGAGATCGTCAGCCCGTCCCCCGCCGTGCGCCCCCCACGTGGGCCGGCGCCGTACTTCATCGCGTTGGTCATGAGTTCATGAGCCACGAGACTGACAGCCTGTGTCTCTCTCGCCCCGAGCGAAACGGGCGGGCCGACGAGAATGCGATCGACTACAGCCGTGTCCAGAACCTGCGCCAATTCATTGTGAAGAAGCGCCCTGAGGTCTGCCCGCTCTCCCCCATCGCGCCCGAGCGCGTCCTGCGCCTTGGCCATCGCTGCAAGCCGGCCGCCAAAAACCCGCTCGAACTCGGAAAGGTCCGCGGCACCCCGTGCGGTTTGCCGGGAAATGGCTTGGATGCGGGCAATGTGGTTCTTGATCCGGTGCTGCATTTCCCGCAGCAGCAATGCCCTGTCGGCCGCCTGCCGCTCGGCCAGTTCGGCAGCCCGATGCGCTGCCTCGAGCAGGCGGCGCAAGTTCATCATCGCCACGGCGACTGCGCCAAGCAGCAGAAGAGACAGCGCGCCAACGGTGATGGCGGCTGATCGGTCGCGGATGGTGAGAAATTGCGGGGTGGGCGTCAGGGTGAACTGCCAGCGGCGCCCAGCCACGTCAACCTCGCGAACGGTTGCGCGCAGGGCGAGGTGTCGCGGCGCCGGGTCCGTCGCGCTGTCGAAGAGCGGTGTGCCGGGCGCACCGAGGTCGATTACCCGCACGGTCAGCGGCAGGGCCGGCAGGTCCGCCAGCACGGCGCGGTTGAGGTCGCCCGCGCGGAACGGCGCATAAACCACAGCTTCGCGCCGAGCGGCCTCAACACCGGCCAGACGCTGACGGGTTGGCAGGTAGATGAGAAACCCGACCTGCTTGTCGGCGGTGATCTCCTGCACCAGCTCAACCGGCCCGCTGGCTCGTGCCTCTCCGGTCCGCAGGGCTTCGGCGATTGCTGCGCGCCGCACCGGCTCGGCGTACATGTCGAAGCCCAGGGCGCGGGTGTTCCGTGTGTCCTGCGGTTCGAGCATCGCGATTGGGGCCAGCGACGTCTGGTCCGTCTTGGGGCGAAGCGTGATCGTCCGCCCCTGTTGACGCGAGAGCTGGGCCGCGATGATCTCACGTGCGCTAGCATCCACGAGTGGCGCGTATCCAATGCCCTGGATACCGGCCGAGTTTTCGCTCAGTCGCAGATCCGACACGTAATCCGAGAATTCCGAGGCGGAGACCGCGCCATTCTCGGCCTCGATATAGCTGCGAGTCGCCCTGAGAAGCGCGACATGCTGTGTCATCCGCTGCTGGAAGCTTCCCACCACCAGATCAGCGAGCCGGTCGAAGCGGGCATCCGCCGCCCTGTCCTCGAGGCGGGCCGTTGCATAGGTGAGCGCCGCGCCAAGTATGAGCGTGGCGACCAATGCCGCAAGCAGTGGCAACCGGGAGAGTGAGCGGTCAGCCTTCATGCAGTTCGGACCACGCCGGGCAATCCCGGTCGCGTCGACCTGGAGCAATGGATTGCGACAAGGGAAGCGGGCGCAGATGGGCCATACGCCCTCCTATTGCGCGTCGCGGGTCGGGTCCAGATGGCTTGGAAAACCCCGCCTTAGCCGACATCTTGCCGACAGAATGCGTCAAGCGGCCGGCCCCGATCCGCGCTGTCCCGTCGCACCTAGGAGATGCCGTTCGACGCAGGCCGCCAGCTCGCTTAGCGAGAAGGGCTTCGCCAGAAACACCGCATTAGGGATCGGCGCCATGCCGTCAGTCAGCGGCACATCGGTGTAGCCGGACATGAAGATCACCGGCGTGCCGGACCGCTTGACCAGTGCCTCGCGGACCCAGCTCGGCCCGTCCAGCCCGGGCATCACGACGTCGCTCACCAGAAGGTCGACCGTCAGCCCCTCGTCGCGCAGGATGGCCAGCGCCGCCTCGCCGCTGTCGGCCTCGACGACGTCGAAGCCGCGCAGGTTCAGCGCCCGCCGCGCGAACGAGCGGACCGGCGCCTCGTCCTCGACCAGCAGCACGACGCGGCGCCGCTCGGCCGCGCCGCCGGGCAGCGTCGCCGGCGCGGACGCCTCGACCGGCGGGGCCGGCGGCTTGCCGGCTTTGCGGGCGGGGAAATAGAGCGAGAACACCGTGCCCTCACCCGGCGTGCTGCGGCAGAAGATGTAGCCGCCGGTCTGCTTCACGATCCCGTAGGCCGTCGAGAGCCCAAGGCCGGTCCCCTCGCCGACGCGCTTGGTGGTGAAGAACGGCTCGAAGATCTTCTCGACCACCTCCGGCGGCATCCCGCAGCCCTGATCGGTCACGGTGATGCGCACGTAGTCGCCGCGGGGCAGGTTGGCCCCCTCCATCGTGCGGCCTGTCCCGAGGCGCAGGTTCTCTGTGTGGATGGCGATCTCGCCGCCCGACGGCATCGCATCGCGGGCGTTCACCACCAGGTTCATCAGCACCTGCTCGAGCTGCCGCGCGTCGCCGCGAATCGGGCGCAGCGCGGGGTCGTGGGTGATGGTCAGCACGATCCGCTCACCCACCAGGCGGTTGAGCAGGTGCGTCAGGTCCGACAGCGTGTCGCGCAGGTCGACGATCTCGGACTTCAGGGTCTGCTTGCGCGAGAACGCCAGCAACTGGCGCACCAGCGCCGCCGCGCGGTTGGCGTTCTGCGAAATCTGGTGGAGGTCGTCGTAGTCCGGGTCGGCGGTGTCGCGCCGCACCATCAGCAGGTCGCAATGGCCGCTGATCGCCGTCAGCAGATTGTTGAAATCATGCGCGATGCCGCCCGCGAGTTGGCCGATCGCCTGCATCTTCTGGCTCTGGACGAACTGGTCCTCGAGCGTGCGCAATGCGCTGGCGTCGGTCAGCACGGCGACGATGCGGTCCACCCCGGGGGCTGCGGCGAGCGTCACCTGCACGTCGCGCTCCTGGCCCTCGCAGCGGGTCCGCATCACTTCGCCGCGCCCGAGGCTGCGACCCTCGCGGACCTCGGCGATCCAGTCGGAGAGCGGCCGGCCCAGCCCGTCGAGGAGGTCGCCCATCGACGCCCCGGGCGGCACCCGACCCAGCAACGCCTCGGCGGCCGGGTTCACGGCCCTGACCTGCCCTATCGCGTCCATGTCGAGCATCGCCACGGGCATTCCCGCCAGATCCAGCGGCATGACCTGCGCGGCCTCGGCGCCGGGGTCAGGGGCGTCGTCCGCCGGCTCGGGCACGGCGATCCGCCAGACCTGCAGCCGCGACCCGGGCAGGCGTGCCGCCGTCACCCGCTGCCCGTCCGGCAGCGCGACCTCGGCGCCGCGCCCCTCGGCGGCCCGCGAGAGCAGCCGCGCCGCAACCGCCCCCGGATCGGCGCGCCCCCGCTGCAGCAACGCCGCGATCGGCGCGCCCAGAAGGTCGCGGGACCGCTCGGCCTGCGGCGACTGTCCGCGCACCAACCCGTCAGGATCCACAAGCCAGGCGCAGCCCGGCTCGGCCACAAGCGCCCCGCGCGCCGTCCGCGCCTGGCGCGCGAGGGTCACCCCCTGTGACAGGCGCTGCACGGCAATCCAGCCGCCCAGCAGATACCAGGCCACCACCACCGCACCGACGATGACGAGCACCCGCGGCTCGACCACCTGCGGTGCCACCAGCAGCCACAGCGAGGCGACCGCGAGCGGAAGCATCAGCAGGGGAAGGATCGTGGCCGCGCGCGCGCTGGCAATCAGCTTCATGCCACCCTCGTCATCAGAATCGCTCTGACGATAGGGGCGGCAGGTTAAGCAGGCATTAATGAACTGAGTTCGGCGACGAAAAAACCGTCGCTCGCGTCGAGCGGTGTCAGGGTGCGCTGGCCCTTCAGCGCAAAGCTTGGATTCCGCCGCAGGAAGGCATCGATCTGCCCGGCATTTTCGGCCGCAAACAGCGAGCAGGTCATGTAGGCGAGCCGCCCGCCCGGCGCGACCCGCTCGGCCGCGGTGTCGAGAATCTCGGCCTGGACGGTGATTAACCGCGCCAGATCCGCCTCGGTGAGCCGCCATTTCGCATCCGGCGTCCGCCGCCAGGTGCCCGAGCCCGAGCAGGGCACGTCCGCCACGACCAGATCGAACGGCCCTGACGGCAGCGCCGGAGCGATGTCGATCGCCGCCCCCGCCCGCGCCGCGCGGGCCGGCAGGTCGCGCATCCGGGCCGGTGTAGCGTCCCAGGCCGTCACCTTGGTGCCCCGGGCGGCGAGCGCGAGGGACTTGCCGCCTCCGCCGGCGCAGAGGTCGAGGACACGCACACTGGGCCCCACCTCGAGACCGGCGCAGGCCATCTGCGGCGAGAGGTCCTGCAACTCGACCAGCCCCTCACGATAGGCCGCCGAGCCCTGCACGCTCCGGGCGCCGCTCGTCACCAGAAGCGCAGTGTCACAGCGCGGATCGGTGGAGGTCTCGACGCCAGCAGCCGTCAGGGCCGCGCGCGCAGTTTCGCGTGTGCCCCGTGCGAGGTTGCCGCGCAGCCACACCGGCGCCCTCTCGCGCAAGGCTTCGGCCACCCGGGGGAAGTCGTGGCCGAGATCGGTCGCCAGCAGGTCCGCGATCCAGTCGGGAAGGTCGGTGGCCTCGGCGGGCAAGGGTGGGCGCCCTGCGTCGCGCTCTGCCGAAGTGAGCGGCGGCGGGGCGTAGGGGGCGGCGGCGAAGATGGTGTCCGGGTCGTGGCCCGCCTCGCGCAGCGCGCCGAGGATCAGTCCGCGGCCCGTATCGGCGCCGCCGAGCGCCGCATGCGAGCGGCGCCGGCGCAGCGCGTCGAAGACGAGGTCTCGCACTGCGGCCCGGTCACCCGAGCCGGCAAACCGGCTGGACCGCGCCCAGCGGATCAGCCGCGGCTCGGCGGGCGTCCCGGCGAAGATGTCGTCGAGGATCTCGATCGCGGCGCTGGCACGGGCGGCGGGGGTCATGGGCGGCGTGGGGCAGGACAACGCATCGGACCTAATTGGGATGCCGGGGCGGCCGCGGCAAGCCGAAAGCCGGTCAATCGTTTCTTAACTTCTTTCGCCGAAGCTCTCGAATCAGCGGGGCCAAAGGCGTTGCGTCGGCAGGGATATTGGGGCAAACAGGGAACAAGAACAGGAAGTGAACAAACCGGGCGCGTTGTGCGCAACCGGGCATTGGATTAGAGGGTAGGCAAGAATGTCTGGGGCGAGCATCCTGAAGATGGACGACAAGCGTAGTGCGGACCGGCAGAAGGCGCTCGACAGCGCGCTGGCGCAGATCGAGCGGCAGTTCGGCAAGGGCTCGATCATGCGCCTCGGCGCCGACAACCCGGTGGCCGAGATCGAGGCGACCTCGACCGGCTCGCTCGGGCTCGACATCGCGCTGGGGATCGGCGGTCTGCCGAAGGGGCGGATCATCGAGATTTTCGGGCCGGAAAGCTCGGGCAAGACGACGCTGACGCTGCACGTGGTGGCCGAAGAGCAGAAGAAGGGCGGGGTCTGCGCCTTCGTGGACGCCGAGCACGCGCTCGATCCGCAGTATGCGCGCAAGCTGGGGGTGAACCTCGACGAGCTGCTGATCTCGCAGCCCGACACCGGTGAGCAGGCGCTCGAGATCGTCGATACGCTGGTGCGGTCGGGCGCGGTGAGCCTCGTCGTGGTCGATTCGGTGGCGGCGCTGACGCCGAAGTCCGAGATCGAGGGCGACATGGGCGACATGCAGATGGGCAGCCAGGCCCGCCTGATGAGCCAGGCGATGCGCAAGCTGACCGCCTCGATCGGGCGGTCGAACTGCATGGTGATCTTCATCAACCAGATCCGCATGAAGATCGGGGTGATGTTCGGCAACCCCGAGACGACGACCGGCGGCAACGCGCTCAAGTTCTACGCCTCGGTGCGTCTGGACATCCGCCGCACCGGCGCGATCAAGGACCGTGACGAGGTGGTGGGCAACGCCACCAAGGTGAAGGTCGTCAAGAACAAGGTGGCGCCGCCGTTCCGGCAGGTCGAGTTCGACATTATGTACGGCGAGGGGATCTCGAAGGTCGGCGAGCTGATCGACCTGGGCGTCAAGGCCGGCGTGGTCGAGAAGTCCGGGGCCTGGTACTCCTACGGCGACGAGCGGATCGGGCAGGGGCGCGAGAACGCCAAGCAGTTCCTGCGCGATAACCCGGACGTGGCCTTTGCCATCGAGGACCGCATCCGGGCCAGCCACGGGCTTGATTTCGGCGCCGGACCCGAAGGGGACGACGAGGCGCTGACCGAGGAGTAGGGCGGTCAATGCCCCGCGCCGCCGGTGCGGCGTGGGGCTCGCGGCGTTTTGGCTGAGTGCCGACTGCCTAGACGACGCGATTGCGTTGGTGCCGGGACCTGAACACGGGTGTCAGCCTTACAATCAATTGGCGCGGGGGCGGGCCCGAGGCACCGCAGGCTGGCAAGCGTGGCATCGGGTGGATTATTCGGTCTGGTCGACGCCAGCATTTGGAACTCGCCGGGAAACCGAGGTTCCTCACTCAACCCGCACCGCCACCTCCCGCTCCTGACCACCGCCCACCCGTTCTGGACAGCGCGCGGACGCGGGATTAGATGTGGCCGCCGCATCCCGCCGCAGGAATCCGCTCATGGCCAGTCTGAACGACATCCGCTCGACCTATCTCGACTTCTTCGAACGGAACGGCCACCGCCGCGTCGACAGCTCGCCGCTCGTGCCGCGCAACGACCCGACGCTGATGTTCGCCAACTCGGGGATGGTGCAGTTCAAGAACCTGTTCACCGGCCTCGAACACCGCGACTACACCCGCGCCACCACGGCGCAGAAATGCGTTCGCGCCGGGGGCAAGCACAACGACCTCGACAACGTGGGTTACACGGCGCGGCACCACACCTTCTTCGAAATGCTAGGCAATTTCAGCTTCGGCGACTATTTCAAGGAAGAGGCGATCCCCTACGCGTGGGAGCTTCTGACCCGTGACTTCGGCATCCCCGGCGACAAGCTGCTGGTTACCGTCTACCACACCGACGACGAGGCCGCGACGATCTGGAAGAAGGTCGCGGGGCTCGGCGACGACCGCATCATCCGCATCCCCACCGACGACAACTTCTGGCGCATGGGTCCGACCGGCCCCTGCGGCCCCTGCACCGAGATCTTCTACGACCACGGCCCGTCAATCTGGGGCGGCCCGCCCGGCTCGGCCGAGGAGGACGGCGACCGCTTCATCGAGATCTGGAACCTCGTCTTCATGCAGTTCGAGCAGTTCGAGGACGGCTCGATGAAGCCGCTGCCGAACCCCTCGATCGACACCGGCATGGGGCTCGAGCGGATCGGCGCACTGCTGCAGGGCAAGCACGACAACTACGACACCGACCTGATGCGGGCGTTGATCGAGGCCTCGGCCCACGCCACCAGCAGCGACCCGGACGGGCCGGGCAAGGTCCACCACCGCGTCATCGCCGACCACCTCCGCTCGACCAGCTTCCTGATCGCGGACGGGGTGATGCCGTCGAACGAGGGCCGCGGCTATGTGCTGCGCAGGATCATGCGCCGCGCCATGCGCCACGCGCATATGCTGGGCGCGCAGGACCCGGTGATGCACAAGCTCGTCCCGGCACTGGTCCGGCAGATGGGCGCCGCCTACCCCGAGCTCGCCCGCGGCCAGGCGATGATCGAAGAGACGCTGAAGGGCGAGGAGACGCGCTTCCGCCAGACCCTCGATCGCGGCCTGCGGCTGCTCGGCGACGAGCTCGCGCGGTTGCCCGAAGGGGCGGATCTGCCCGGTGAGACGGCGTTCAAGCTCTACGACACCTACGGCTTCCCGCTCGACCTGACGCAGGACGCGCTTCGCGAGCAGGGGCGCGCGGTCGAGGTCGCGGGGTTCGACGCCGCGATGGCCGAGCAGAAGGCCAAGGCGCGGGCCGCCTGGTCCGGCTCGGGTGAGGCGAAGGACGCGGCGATCTGGTTCGAGCTCGCCGACCGCTTCGGGGCGACCGAGTTCCTCGGCTACGACACCGAAGAGGCCGAGGGCCAGATCCTCGCGCTGGTCGAGGGCGGCACCGAGACCGAGACGGCGGGCGAGGGCGCGCAGGTCGCCATCGTCGTCAACCAGTCGCCGTTCTATGCCGAGAGCGGCGGGCAGGTCGGCGACACCGGGCTGATCAAGACGGACACCGGCGCCGCCCGCGTGACCGACACCCGCAAGTCCGGCAGCCTCGTGATCCACCAGGCCGAGGTGACCCAGGGCCAGATCACCCGCGGGCAGGGCGCGGCGCTGTCGGTCGACCACGACCGGCGCGGCGCGATCCGGGCGAACCACTCGGCCACCCACCTGCTGAACGAGGCGCTGCGCGAGGCGCTGGGCGATCACGTCGCGCAGAAGGGCTCGCTCAACGCCGACGACCGGCTGCGCTTCGATTTCTCGCACGGGAAGGCGCTGACCACGGACGAGCTGGCCCGCATCGAGGCCGAGGTGAACGCGATCATCCGCCAGAACACCCCGGTCGAGACCCGGCTGATGGCGCCCGACGACGCCCGCGAGATGGGGGCGCAGGCGCTCTTCGGCGAGAAATACGGCGACGAGGTGCGCGTCGTCTCGATGGGCCGCCGCGAGGGGTCGGCCAAGGGAGCGAACCGCGACACCTACTCGATCGAGCTCTGCGGCGGCACCCACGTCTCGCGCACCGGTGACATCGGCGCCTTTGTGCTGCTGGGCGACAGTGCCTCGAGCGCCGGGGTCCGCCGGATCGAGGCGCTGACCGGGCAGGCGGCGCTCGCCCATCTGCGGGACGCCGAGCGGCAGCTTTCGGACATCGCGGGCCTCCTCAAGGCGCAGGCGGGCGACGTCGTGGCGCGGGTCAAGGCCATGGCCGACGACCGCAAGGCGATGCAGAACGAGATCGCCCAGCTCAAGCGGCAGCTGGCCATGGGCGGCGCGCAGGGCGAGGCGGCGCCGAAAGAGATCAACGGAATCAAGCTGATCGCCCGTCGGGTCGAGGGCGTTTCGGGCAAGGAGCTCGGCGCGCTGGCCGACCAGATGCGGGGCGGGCTGGGGACCGGCGCGGTGCTGGTGATGGCCGAGGACGCGGGCAAGGCGACCGTCGCCGCGACCGTGACCCCGGATCTCGCTGACCGGCTCAGCGCCGTCGAGATCGTTCAAGCCGCCGTCGCGGCCCTCGGCGGCAAGGGCGGCGGCGGGCGGCCCGACCGTGCCCAAGGCGGCGCGCCGTCGCTCGCCGAGGCCGACGCCGCCATCGCCGCCGTCGAAACCCTGATCGGAGAGCGCGCATGACCGAGACCCGCACCGCCTTGTGGATCGCCCACGTCAAGGTGACCGATCCCGAAGCCTATGGTCGCTACGCCAAGGCCGCGGGTCCGGCGATTGCCGCGCATGGCGGCGTGTTCCTCTCGCGCTCGGGCGCTTACGTGCAGCTCGAGGGGAACGACCGGGCCCGCAACGTGGTGGCCCGCTTCCCGAGCCTCGCGGCGGCCGAGGCCTGCTATCACTCGCCGGAATATCAGGCGGCGCTGGACAATGCCCGCGGCGCGTCCGAGCGCGACCTTGTGATCGTCGAGGAAAACGGCGCCGGCTGAAACGTAGTGATTTCTTGAGATTTGCCTGTTACATTGCGGGCAAATCACGAGAAACCGCGAGGGGACAGGCATGTGCCGCTGGGCGGCCTATCTGGGCAAGCCGATCTATCTGGAAGACATCGTGAGCCGGCCGGGCCACTCGCTGGTCCGCCAGAGCCACGGGGCCACGCGGTGCCACACCCCGGTCAACGCCGACGGCTTCGGCATCGCCTGGTACGGCGACCGGCCCGAACCCGGCCTCTACCGCGACGTCATGCCGGCCTGGTCGGACCCGAACCTCCGCAGCCTGACGGCGACGGTGCGCTCGCATCTCTTCATGGCCCATGTCCGCGCCTCGACCGGCACCGCGACCAGCCGCAACAACTGCCACCCCTTCACCGTCGGCCGGTGGAGCTTCATGCACAACGGCCAGTTCGGCGGCTACGACCTGTGGCACCGGTCGGCCGAGGTGCTGATCCCCGACGACCTCTACGCCCATCGCAAGGGGGCGACGGACAGCGAGGCGCTGTTTCTCTGCGCCGTGGGCGAGGGGCTGGACAGCGACCCCTGCGGCGCGCTCGCCCGCGCCACCGCGCGGTTCGAGGCGCTGGCCCACGCCCGGGGAACGGCGCCACACGTCCGGCTGACCTGCGCGCTGTCGGATGGCGAACGGCTCTATGCGGTGCGCTATGCGTCCGACGACCAGGCGCCGACGCTGTTTCACCGCTGGTCCGAGACGCGGGGCGGGCGGGCCGTGGTGTCCGAACCGCTCGAGAGCGACGAGACCGGCTGGCTCGAGATTCCGCAGGGGTCGTTCTGCGTCTTCGAGGGCGAGCGCGTGACGGTTACGCCGTTCCGGATCGAGGCGGAGCGCTCCGCCGCCTAAGCCTTTCGTGTGCGGGGGCTTGCCGAGCCGCCGTGCCGGGCGGTAAGCCGGGGCGTTTCATATAGGAGAAATCGAATGTCTGCGACCGAGAAAATGGCCGAGCAGCGCGCCATGAACAAGGAGTTGAGCAAGCTCGTCCCCGAGACGCTCAAGGGGTTCATGGCGCTCGAGCATGGCGCGACGAAGAACGGCGTGCTGGGCGCGAAGGAGAAAGAGTTCATCGCCCTCGGGATCGCCATCGCGACCCGCTGCGAGCCCTGCATCGCGTTCCACGTGCAGGCGCTGATGAAGCATGGCGGCACGCGCGAGGAACTGGGCGACATCTGCGCCATGGCGGTGACCATGGGCGGCGGGCCCTCGCTCATGTACAGCGCGAAGGCGCTCGCGATCTGGGACGAGCTGGCGGCCGCCGCCTAACCGATCCGGCCGCGGACCCCGCCGGTTTGGGCGCGGTCCAGCAGCAGGTGGTCGAGCATGACGCACGCCGCCATGGCCTCGGCGACCGGCACCGCGCGGATTCCGACGCAGGGATCGTGGCGGCCTTTCGTGATCACATCGACCTCCTCGCCGCGCGTGGTGATCGAGCGGCGGGGGGTGAGGATCGACGAGGTCGGCTTGACGGCGAGGCGCAGGGTGATGTCCTGCCCGGTCGAGATGCCGCCGAGGATGCCGCCGGCGTGGTTCGACAGGTACACCGGTCCGTCCGGGCCCATGCGGATTTCGTCCGCGTTTTCAGTGCCCTTGAGGCCGGCGGCGGCCATCCCCTCGCCGATCTCGACGCCTTTGACCGCGTTGATCGACATCATCGCCGCGGCGAGGTCGGTGTCGAGCTTGGCATAGACCGGGGCGCCGAGCCCGACGGGCGCGCCCTGGATCAGCACCTCGACCATCGCGCCGACGCTGTCCTGATCCTTGCGGATGCTGGTCAGGTAGTCGGTCCATTCGGGGACCGCGGCGGCGTCGGGGAGGAAGAAGTCGTTGCGGTCGATCTCGGCCAGGTCGAAGCGGCTGCGGTCGGCGAAAATTTCGCCCATCTGCACCATATAACCCGTGATGCGGAGGGGTTGCGCGAGCTGGGTGAGGACCGCGCGGGCCACGCCGCCGGCGGCGACGCGGGCGGCGGTTTCGCGCGCCGACGAGCGGCCGCCGCCGCGGTAGTCGCGGATTCCGTATTTCTGCCAATAGGTTATGTCGGCGTGACCGGGGCGGAACCGCTCGGCGATGTCGCCGTAGTCGCGGGAGCGCTGGTCGGTGTTCTCGATCATCAGCTGGATCGGGGTGCCGGTCGTCTTGCCCTCGAACACGCCGGAGAGGATGCGGACCTGGTCGGCCTCCTGCCGCTGGGTGGTGAGCTTCGAGCGGCCCGGCGCGCGGCGGTCGAGCCACGGCTGAATCATTGATTCCGAGAGAGAAATTCCGGGCGGGCAGCCGTCCACGGTGGCGCCGAGCGCGGGGCCGTGGCTCTCGCCCCAGGTGGTGACGGTGAAGATGCGGCCGAAGCTGTTGACGCTCATGAGACCCCCGTTTTCAGGGGACATACGCAAGGCGAGGGGGAAGGGGAAGGCGGGGCGCGCATTTGGGACTCCGGTCCCGAAAGGGGGATGCACATCCCGTCTGCCGTTCGTGCAACGTTCGTGCAACGTTCATGCAGCGTTCATGCACAGTTCATGCGAACGCCACCGGCCGGGTGGTTAACGCCCGCTTAACCCGCGGGGGCGAGGATGGGCGCGTGAACCGGGGAGGGCGGGCGATGGCGCAGAGCAAGGCCGAGGCGGCGCGGCGGGTCAACTATCACTACATGGCCGACGTGATGCGGCGGCTCGAGTGGGACCTGCACCAGAAGATCCTGACCGAGGGGCGGGTGCCGGACGCCTGGCACGAGCTGGCGCGCGAGCGCGGCACGGGCAAGCGGGTGCGGGTGACGCTGATGATCGAGGAGGATGTGCTGCGGTTCTTCCGCAGCCTGGGCGAGGGCTACGGGCCGCGGATGAACCGGGTGCTGGCAGGGTTCATGCACGCGCGGCTGGCGGGCGTCCTCGAAGGGGGCGAGACGATGGACTATCTGCGCCGCCGCGACAGCGAGGGGCTGAACGGGCCGAAGCCGGGGTGGGGGGGCACGCAGAAGCCCTATGAGGAGATCGGGCCGGAGATCCCCGAGCTGATGAGCGACGAGCCGGGGGTGCCGTTCGAGTCGGAGCGGTCGGCTCGGCTGCGGGACCTGGCGGCTTGGGTGAAGGTGAGGGAGTGAGGGGGTGGGTGTGACCCAAGTTGCCCACGTAAAGCTTGGTCCACCACTCTAAGTTATCGATTGATGTAGGGTTAAATACTGCTGTGACCCCCGATAACTCTTCCATCTGATGCTAGAGTCCGGCCCAATGAGAGGACCGGACATGAAGAGATCG